>DASWKS010000329.1:0-5008 GCA_036396495.1 Gemmatimonadales bacterium | reverse complement strand
GGCCCGCTCCGAGGTGCTGCAGTGCGCCTCTCTGCGGACCTCCGGCGCGCCCGGACCGCCCCCATAGCCCCCTGCCTCCCTCCGCCATAGATTTTGTACACAATCCTGCCGACAAATCCCTGGAGGCCCTATGCGTCCCATCCGTCCGGTGCGCCTCGCGACCACGCTGCTCCTGTTCATCGTCACGTTTACCCGCCCGGGACTGGGCCAGGCCCGGGGGAACGGGGCCGACCTCAAGGGCCTCGACGAGGCCATCGCGGCCATGATGGCCGAGTTCCACGTGCCGGGAGTCGGGGTGGGGATCATCCGGGACGGCCAGGTGGTGCTCGCCAAGGGGTACGGGCTTCGCGATGTCGAGGCCAACACCCCGGTTACGCCGCGAACCCTCTTCGCCATCGGCTCCAACTCGAAGTCGTTTACGACCGTGCTGCTGGCGATGCTGGTGGACGAGAAAAAGATCGAGTGGAACAAACCGGTCCGCACCTGGCTGCCCGACTTCGAGCTCAAGGATCCCTATGCCACGCGCGAGATGACCCCGCAGGATTTGGTCTCGCACGTGTCGGGCCTGCCGCGGCACGACGGCCTCTGGTACGGCCGCTCCTTCACCCGGCAGGAGCTCTATAAACGGCTCAAATACCTCGAGCCCAACCAGTCGTTCCGGAACCTCTGGCAGTACCAGAACCTGATGTTCCTGACCGCCGGCGTGCTGGTCGAGCGAATCACCGGCCAGACCTGGGAACAGCAGCTCCAGAGCCGGATCTTCACGCCGCTCGGCATGAGCCGGGCCAACGCGTCGGCCAATGACTTGCCGAAGGCGGACGACTTCAGCTGGGCCTATGACTACCGGGATGGCAAGGTCCAGAAGATTCCCTACCGCAACATCGATCAGATCGGACCGGCCGGCTCGATCAACGCGAGCGTCGAGGACATGCTCAAGTACGTCCGGTTCCGGATCGATTACGGCAAGGTGGGCGACAAGCAGCTGGTCTCGGCCCGCCAGGACAGCATGATGCAGCGCCCCCGGGCGGTGGTGCCGGGGGGATGGACCTTCCAGGGGACCACCGAGGTGGGACCGGATACCTACGGACTCGGGCTCGCGGTGACCAGCTATCGGGGACACAAGCTCGTGATGCATGGCGGCGGCATCGACGGGTTCATCTCCCAGATGGCCTGGCTGCCGCAGGAAAAGGTGGGCCTGGTGGTGCTCTCCAACAGCACCAACAGCGCCGGGGGTGGGAACCCCCTCCCCAACGCGCTCACCTTCCACATCATGGATCGGATGCTGGGACTCTCACGCCTGGACTGGTTCGCAAGGGCCAAGGCCCAGACCGTCCGGGGCGATTCGATCCAGAAGGCACGCCGGGCCGCGGACCTGAAGGACCGAGTGGCGGGGACCAGTCCCAGTCATGCGCTCGACGGCTACGCCGGGCGGTACGAACACCCGGGTTACGGTGTGCTCGAGATCCGGCGGGGAGCCCAGGGACTCGAGGTGGTGCTGGACACTCATAACGCCCCGCTTACCCACGTGCACTACGATGCGTTCGAGGTGGTTCCCGGGACGCCCCAGGGCGGGATGCTGCAGAACGTGCGGTTCACGTTCGGGATGGATGCGAAAGGCGCAATCAACACGGTGTCGGCACCGCTCGAGCCCTCGGTCGCGCCGATCCAGTTCACCAGGATGAAATAACAGATTCCTGGTTTGCCGGCCTCCCGTGCTCCAGAACGTGGAGGCCGGTGCGCGGCTGCGGAGCCGACGCGGGGCTTTGCGCGCGGCAGCGTGAGTCCGGCCCTTTTGCGAGCGAATTACCCGCGCGCAGTGTCCCCGCGGAGGCACCGCAGCCGCGCACCGGCAGCATTATCCCGCCGAACGTGGCCACGGTTCCTGGTGCCCAGCAGGTCGCTGGCGTCCCCCCGCACCGGGGGTCATACTTTAATCCCGTGACCTCAGTCATAGAGACGCTTACCGCCCGTCTCGCCGGCCTGTACGGAGTCGAGCGGCAACTTGGCCAGGGTGGCATGGCGACGGTGTACCTGGCCCGCGACTTGAGACACGATCGCCAGGTGGCGATCAAGGTGCTCCGCCCCGAGCTGGCCGCGGTCGTCGGTGCCGAGCGGTTTCTGCATGAGATCAATGTCGTCGCCGGCCTCCAGCATCCGCACATCCTCGGTCTGATCGATTCGGGCCGGGCCGATAGCCTGGTGTATTTCGTCATGCCGTTCGTGGCGGGCGAGTCGCTGCGGCATCGGCTCCAGCGGGAAACCCAGCTGCCGGTCGAGGAGGCCCTTCGAATCACCCGCGAAGTGGCCGACGCTCTGGCCTACGCGCACCACCATGGCGTGATCCACCGGGACATCAAGCCCGAAAACATCCTGATCGACTCAGGTCACGCGGTGGTCGCCGATTTCGGTATCGCTCGCTCGGCTCGCGCCGGGATCCAGGTGTCTTCGGTCGGGCTCGCCATCGGTACGCCGGCTTACATGAGCCCCGAGAACTGGAAGGGCGAAGCGGTGGACGGCCGGGCCGATCTCTACAGCCTCGGCTGCGTATTGTACGAGATGCTGACCGGTGCGCCGCCGTTCACCGGCCCCAACGCCGATCGGGTCGCAGTGCTGCATCTGATGGAACCTCCGCGGCCGATCCGCACCAGCCGGCCGACCGCGCCGGCGGGAATCCAGCGCGTGATCGACCTCCTGCTGGCGAAGTCGCCGGCCGACCGGGTGCAAACGGCGGACGAGTTGGTCACGATCCTCACCGGTTCGGCCACCCCAGTGTCGGTGGCCGCGTCCCGGGCCAGAGTGAGCCGCTGGATGGCGGCTGCCGTGGTCGGGATCGGACTCATTGTCCTCTTTACGCTGTGGTTCCAGGGCAGGGCTCCGCCCCTCGACGCCGAGAGGTTCGTGGTGCTGCCCTTCCGGCATCGGGGCGACGCCGCGCCGCAGCTGGTGAACGGCGACATGTGCGAGTCGCTGATCTATGAAGCGCTGGGGCGTTGGCGCGACCTCTCGGTCGCGAACTCCCTACTGGTCCGCGACGCGATCGAGCGCCGAGGGGGCCAGGTCGCATCGCTCCAAGGTGGACTGGACCTGGCGCGAGAGCTGGGGGCCGGCCGTCTGCTCTGGGGTGAAGTCTGGGAGACCGGCGATACCACGGTGGTGCGCGCGGCGGTCTACGACGCGGGCGACGGGCAGGTGATCCACGAACACACCATTCGCATGCAGCAGGGCACCGTCGGGTCCAGCTTTGCCGCTCTCGCGGATACGCTGGTGGTACGGAGTGCGGGACTCACCGCGCCGGCCCAGGCAGGGACCGGGACCCTGTCCTTCATCGCGCTTCGGGAGTATGCCCGGTCGCACGCCGCGGCCGCCCGGTGGGACCTGTCCGAGGCTGCGGCCAGGCTTCGGGCCGCGCTTGCGGCGGATCCGGCGTATCCCCAAGCCCATCTCCGGCTGGCCCAGATCGCTCAGTGGCAAGGGCTGCCGTCCCGAACCTGGCGCGAGGACGTGGTTGCATCGCTCGCGGGTGGGTGGGTCTCGAACCGCGACAGCGCGCTGGCCCGGGCCCTTTTGGACCTGGCCGATCGCCGGTTTCAGGACGGCTGCCAGCGCTACCGAAGCCTCGTGGCTCGCGACTCTCTGGACTTCGCCGCCTGGTATGGGCTGGGCGAATGCCAGGCCCGCGATCGCACCGTGCTTCGGGATTCAACCAGTCCCTCAGGGTGGCGGTTCGCTTCCAGCGGTCAAGCCGCAGTGGAGGCATATACCCGCGCGCTCACGGTGGTGCCATCGGTCCATGTGGTCTATCAGGGTGCCGCGCTGGCCCGGTTGCAGGAGCTGCTCTATGTCGACCCCGAGCTGGTGCGGCCCGGCATGGCGATCGAAGGCCTCGACACGCTCCGATTCGCGTCCTTTCCGTCTCTGGCAGCCGACACCCTGGGCTTCATCCCGTGGCTGGCGACCGATCTGTTCGCCGGCCGCCCCGAAGCCCTGCCGGAATCCCGCCCCCAGGCCTTGCGCCGGAACCGGGAGCTACTCCGCCGCCTGGCCGAGACCTGGGTCCGAGCCTATCCCAGGAGCCTGCCGGCGTTGGAGACGTATGTGGTGGCATTGGAGCTGAACGGAGAGCTGGGCGGCACGGTGCAAGGGATGCCAACCGCGCTGGAAGCTGTCAGGCAGATGCGGGCCCTCGCCCCGACCGATGTGTACCGGCGCGATGCCATGCTCTGGGAAACCCGGATCCGGCTGAAGCAGGGCGACTTCGCAGCCGCGCGCGCGGTAGCCGACAGCCTGCTCCGCGGGCTGGACCTGGGACATGCACAGGCCCACCGGTTCGCCCCTGCCGCGGCGCTGACCGGCCGGATCCAGCTGGCGGCCGATCTGCTGGCCTCGGGGGCTCCAGTCTGGACTCCCACCGCGCCGGATATGCGCCCGGTGGAGGTTCCGGTGCCGGTGCGGGCGGATGCGCTCCGGCTGATGGCATACGCTTCGTTCGGTGCGCCGGCCGACAGTCTCACCGCCCTGTCGCGCCGGGTTCGGGCCGGCGTCGCCGCCTACATCGTGGGGGCTGTGCGACCGGTAGTTGAGGCGGCTCTGCTCGATCGAGCCGCCATCTTCGCTTTCCCGCTGCTGCCAACGCCCGAGACGGCGCAGAACTACATGCTGGAGCTGCAGCGAGCCGTTCGCCGGCGCGACCTGACCACGGTCCGAGCCCGGCTCGATACCATCGCCGCCGCTCGCCGGGGCCAGCGGCCGGGCGACATGGCGCTCGAAGTCACCCTGGCGGAGGCGAGCCTGCGCCTGGCCGCGGCCGATAGCGCGGGCGCGACGACCCAGCTGGATCAGGCTCTGGAGGCGCTGGCCTCATTCGGGATGGGGCTCCTGCGCGAGGTGCCGCCGGCCGCCGCACTGGGGCGCGCCATGGCGCTCCGGGCCGAGCTCGCGGCGGCGGTCGGAGACCAGACTTCGGCTCGGCGCTGGGCCCGCGCCCTGATCACGCTCTGGAGCAACGCTG
>DASWKS010000328.1:0-13921 GCA_036396495.1 Gemmatimonadales bacterium | reverse complement strand
TCAACGGAACGCCCACGTCCTCATCGGGCCGCACCCGCCGGTCCATGGCGATCCGGAACAGCTCGATGTAACCCTCGATGGCCGGATCGCGGCCCAGCGGTTGGGACCGGGATACCGGAAAGCCGCCTGAGAGATGCAGTCGACCCTCACACCACTCGACCTTCGCATCAGGGGGGAGGGCGCGAATGGCCCGGAATGCCGTGTCCTCGCCCAGGAAGAACCCCAACCGGAGAAACACCGCCAGCGCCGCTTCATCCAGCTCGGTCGGCGCACCGACCGACAGGAGGGTCGGCACCGAGGGCGAGATGGCGAAACGCTCCGCCGTGCTGAAGTAATAGAGCGGATACATGCCGTAGCGATCGCTGTCCGCCCGCAGGGTGCGCCCGTCCCACGACCACCCGCCGTACACGCCGTCGGTCCGCCCGTCCGGCCGCGGTAGCTGTTGCCCCAGGCTGCAGGTGGGGGTGCCGCTGAGCCGTGCGCCCCCGCGCTCCGCGCTGACCAACCCGTAGGGATCGGTCACTCTCGCCCCTCGCCGGGTCCTACCACGCGTCCGTCTCGGTCCGAAGACTCTGCGCCGCTCTGGCTTCCGGCGTATCGGTGCGACCCTGGTGCCGCTCAGTGGCGAGCACCGGTGTGTAGCCCCGCTTCCACATCCGCTTGTAGGCCGCATACTGGCCGTCTCGGAACCCGGGCAGGCTGGCCAGCGCGGAACGCCTGGACTCCGGATGCACCCGCAGCATTCCATAGGAGGGCAGGTAGAACTTTCGGCTTCCCAGCTCCATGGCGGTGAGCCAGGGGAACCAGGCCGAATCGGAACGGTGGAACTCCTCGGGCAAGTTCAGGATCGCGGGATGAAAGAGAATCTGCTTGTTGAACATGCAGACCCCGGGCCCTACATAGTCGCACTCGGTCACCTCGGTGGTCTGAGGGTAGAGAAAGCCCATGCGCACCTTGGTCAAGTGGGTGTCGTCCCAGCGAGTCCAGAGCGCGGTCCAGCACGACAGGATGTCATTGGGGCGAAGCGTGGTCTGGAGATCGACCATCTGCCGGATCAGGCGAGGGTGGACCGGGATGAGATCGTCATCGAGAAACAGGATCAGGTCGTGCCGAGCCAGGGTGGCGACGGTGTACCGGACCCGGCAGAGCCAGTTGTGACTCGAGTTGAAGATCTTCAGGTCGGGA
This sequence comes from Gemmatimonadales bacterium, assembly GCA_036396495.1. Classification (GTDB taxonomy): domain Bacteria; phylum Gemmatimonadota; class Gemmatimonadetes; order Gemmatimonadales; family GWC2-71-9; genus SZUA-320. The sequence goes on along the minus strand of DASWKS010000328.1, from coordinate 12,736 downwards.
AACCGGCCCAGCAACCGCCCCAACGTGATAAAGGGCGAGGTCCGAAGCCGGACCGCGGAAGAGTTGTTGCAGACCAGCAGCTCGATCTCCAAGCCGGTCAGGTCCTGAGCCAGCAGGCCCTCGAGCAGGGCCCGGAGGGCGCCGAGGCGCTCATAGGACAGGATGACGATCGAGACGCCGGTCGGGGCCATAGGTGCCGTTCATCCCTGGTGGAAGACGTCGTGCCAGATCTGAAAGCAGAGCAGGGTGTAGACCATATGCGCGGTGGTGAATCCGGGATGGGCCTGGTGGTGTGCCAGCACCGCCTCAACTCCGCGGGGCTGGAACACTCCCACCCTTCGGAGCGCGGCGGGGGAGAGTGCGTCCCCGAGGATGCTCTTCCACTCCCGCTGGAACCAGCCCGACAGGGGGATGGTGAAGCCCCGCTTGGTGCGGTTGAGCATGACGGAAGGGACGTAGCGTTCGCCCACCTGTTTGAGGATCCACTTTCCTCCGCCGTCCCGCAGCTTGAGGGCCGCCGGCAGGTTCACCGCCAGCTCCACCAGCCGGTGATCGAGCAGCGGCGGACGGGCCTCGACGCCCGACGCCATGGTCGCGCGGTCCACCTTGGCGAGCATCTCGTCGTGCAGCGAGGTCCGCACGTCGTGAACCTGCCAGCGGGTGAGGCGATCGCCCCCGGGGTCTGTCAGCGTGGCGCCGAGCCACGATAAGGTGTCGCTGCCCCGGGTCCAGGCACGCCACTCCGGCGTGTAGAGCGCGTTCTTCTCCGCCTGGTTGAACAGGGTCCGCCGGGCGTTGAACGAACGATCCCGGGCCTCGCGGGGCGAGAGCATTATCGAACGGAACCGAATTCGCAGCAGCTCGGCGACGGACGGCCTACGCCAGCGCACCGTCTCGGCCGCCGCCCAGGCGCGCTGGGAGCGGAACCGGGAAAGCGGACGGCGTTCGATCCTGTCCCAGAGCTGATCCACCTCATGGTGACGGTGGAGGTAGCCCGCGAAGATCTCGTCGCCACCGTCGCCGGTGAGCAGGATCTTGGTCGTTCGCGAGGCCTCCTGCGCCAGACGATAGAGGCCCAGGGCCGACGAAACCGCGAAGGGTTCATCGAAAATGGCCACCAGGTGGGGCAGGGTGTCCAGAAACTCGGCTGAAAACTCGACCGGGTGATGGGGGACGCCGAGGTGATCGGCGACCTCCCTGGCCCAGGGGGTCTCATCGACATCCGTCTCGGCGGGAAACCCGAGGGTGAAGCCGGTCAGCGCACCCGGGGGCAGCCCGGCCGCCGCCATAGCGGTCACGATGCTGGAGTCGACTCCACCGCTCAGGAGCGCGCCCATCGGCACATCGGCGATGAGCCGGAGGCGGACGCTGTCTTCCAGGACCTGGGCCACCCGGTTCACAGCTTCATTCGCGTCAGGCACCGCCGATGGTTGCGCCTCCATCCGCCAGTAGACGGTCTCGCTCGAGCCGTTGTGCTCCACCAGAGCCGAGTGCCCGGGCATCACCTTTCTGATGTGACGGTAGATGGTGAAGGGTGCGGGCACCTTCATGAGCGAGAGGTAGTGGTGCACGGCCACGGGGTCGAGCTCGGCCGGGATGCGGGAGAAAGGCCGGAGCGCCTTCAGCTCCGAGGCAAAAGCGACCACCGGGCTGGCGTGGGCGGAGAGAAGCGGCTTGATCCCCAGCCGATCGCGCGACGCGAAGAGCCGTTGTCGCAGTCCGTCCCAGATGACGAAGGCCCACATCCCGTTGAACTGCTCGACGCAATCGGGACCCCACTCCTCGTAGGCCCGCAGGATGACCTCGGTGTCGCTGCGGCTCGCGAACTGATGCCCCAGCCGTTCGAGTCGCTGCCGGAGATCGAGAAAGTTGTGGATCATCCCGTTGAAGACGATCCACAGCGCGGTCCCGCGCGCGCCCATGGGCTGGTGGCCGGCGGGAGACAAATCGACGATCGAGAGCCGGCGATGGCCCAGGGCCAGGTCGTAGGGGTGATCGCCGACGTCGGAGAGCGGGGGAAGATCCACGCCTGGGTCGGTCGACGAGCCCCGGCACTGGACGAAGCGGCCGGTGCGAGTGTCGACCAGCAGGTAGCCTTCGTCGTCCGGGCCACGCCGGCCGAGCGTGCTCACCGCTCGTTCCAGTGCTTCCCGATCGATTGAAGCGCCGTCCTGATTCCAGAGGGCAACGATGCCGCACACCGGGGCGGCCGGCTACCCTTCCACCCGCTGCAGCACGATCTCTCCCAGACGGTCCGCCCTTAAGGTAAGGGGGCCGGCCCAACCCGCCGTCCGGATTGCGCCAGCCTATACTTGGTCCACTCAGCACTCGTTCCCGGTGCGCTCGATGCCTGCTATCCCGTGCTGCGAGGGATGACCTGTGACCGCCGCCACCCGCCTCGTACCCTCGGGGTTCGTTGTGCTCCGGACCCCGGTACTTCCTTTCGAAGCGGTGCTCGCCGGACCGGAGGAGCAGGCTACCGGGCGCTTTGCTCTCTCCCCGGAATCCCTGGACGCGCTGTATCTCGCTTCCCCTAGCTTGGTGGAACAACTGATCCGGGCCGATCCTGCCTCGGCCCGGGGCCGCGCAGTGGAGCGGACGCTGTTCCGCTACTTCACCAGAATGGCCTCCCGGTCGACTCCGTTCGGTCTCCTCGCAGGGTTCTTGGTGGGGACGGTCGGGACCCGCAATCGATTGGTGGTCTCCGCTGATGGTGCGCGGCGTCACCGGCAGGTCGGAGTGACGCTGCTCGAGACGATGCTTCGTGGGCTGGGCTCCTCGCCCCGGTTCCGGCGCGTGATTCCGTTTCGGGTGAATCCGGGCCTGTATCGCGCGGGCGACCGGCTGCATTGCCCGCAGGGGCTGGCTTCGAACAGCGGATTCGACGGCACGGTGCTGTCGATCGAACCGGTCGAGCCGCTCGACCGGTTGCTCGCGGCTGGTGAGCCGGCGACGGCGGACGAGTGGGCGAAACGGCTTCGACGGCTGGCACCGGCGACTCGGCAACCCAACGCCCGGCGCGCCATCGCCGAGCTGCTGGACGCGGGGATCCTGGTGCCGGCGCTCACGACCCCCGTTACTGCGTTGGACCCGTTCCGCCAAACCAGTGGGGAGTTGGAACGCGCCTCAGCAACCCGATCGCTCGCCGCACGACTCCAGGCCGTGGCGGCTGAGCTGGAGCGGGTCGACATGCGACGCACCCCAGTCCGTCCCGCCACGTACCGCCGCCTCGCGAAGGGGCTCGCCCGGCTGCCCGGCGCCTCGGAGACCACGGGGGTCTTCCAGGCCGATCTCACCGTCGGGGGAGAAGTGAGCCTCGGGCGCTCTGTCGTTGCCGAGGTGTCGCGGGCCATCGGGTGGCTGTATCGCTGGGTTGGAGCGGGTCCGCGGCGCGAACCGCTCGACCGGTTTCGTCGCTCGTTCCGGGCCCGCTACGGGGACCGCCCAGTTCCTCTGCTCGAAGCACTTGACGAGGAGATCGGCATCGGGCTCGAGATGGACGACCGGTGTCCGGTGCTCAACGGGCCCGCGGATCCTCGGTACCGGGTGGTTCTGGAGCGCCTCACCAGTGTGTGGCGCACGGGCGATTCAGTGCTCATCATGCGCCCGGAGGACCTGGATCAGCTCGGTGGGCGTGACGACGTGCCGCCACTTCCGGGCGCGCTGGCGGCTGTGGGAAGTCTTGCCGCGGTGTCGACAGACGCGATCGATCGAGGGGACTACCAATTCCGGTTGCGCGCGGTGCGAGGTCCCTCGGGGGCGGAGCTGCTGGGGCGGCTGGCCGGGGTGGACGCCCGGTTGGCCGAATCGGTGCGGCGGCACCTGCGGGCGGAGGAGGCCCTCGATCCCGAGGCGATTTATGCGGAGGTGGTGCACGTTCCGTCGCCGGCGCTGGCCCCGATCCAGTGCCGGCCGCAGCTCCGTCGCTACGAGATTGTGGCTCTCGGGCGACCCGCGGTACCGCCCCGGCGCCAACTGCCCCTCACCGACCTGCTGGTGTCGGTGCCCGAGCCTGGTAACCGGGTGGTGCTCTGGTCGGCCCGCCTCGGCCGGCGAATCCAGCCGCGTCTTACGACGGCGCACGACTTCACGCGGGACGGCTATCTCCCATACCGGTTCCTGGGCCTGGTCCAACGGGACAACGTGGCAGCAGTGCTGGAGTGGGATTGGGGGAGCCTGGAAGCGGCGCCGTTTCTCCCCCGCGTCGTGCTGGGGAAAGTCGTGCTGGCGCGAGCCCGCTGGCTGTTGCCCGGCACCGTCGCAACCGCGTGGCGCGGGACTTCCGGCGCGGAGCAACTCGCGACGATCCGGCGCTGGCGGGCGGAGTGGAGCGTTCCGCGATTCGTCGTGCTGATGGACCCCGAGGGCGACCTCGCCGTGGATCTCGATCAGCCGGCGAGCCTCCAGTCTCTGATCGACTCGGCCGGTCGGAAGGATGGCGGAGGAGACACCGCGGTCGAGGAGCTGTTTCCTGGACCCGAAGCCATGCCGGTGGCAGGTCCAGCGGGCCGATTCGCTCACGACCTGGTGATCCCGTTCATCCAGAGGGCCGCGCCTCCGAGCGGGCGGGTGCGACGGAAGCTCCCGCGGAGAGCCGCCCGTCCGGTGCGCCGAACTCTCGTCCCCGGATCGGAGTGCCTGTACCTCAAGCTGTACGGCGGCACCGCGGCTGCGGATCGGGTTCTGGTGGAGGGGATCGGGCCGCTGGTAGAACGCTTGGCTCAGGCAGGAGTAATCGAGCGCTGGTTCTTCATCCGCTATCGAGATTCGGAGCCTCACCTGAGAGTGCGGCTGATCGGCCCTCCTCAGCGGCTCGTGGGCGAGGCCCTTCCACACCTGCGGACCCTGGCCGACTCCCTCCTCGAGCGTGGGGTAATTTGGCGTATGACGTTCGATACCTACGAGCGCGAAGTGGAGCGCTTCGGCGGTCCGGAGGGGATGGACCTGGCGGAGCGGGTCTTCCACGCGGACAGCATCGCAGTGCTGCGACTGCTATCAAACGAGGCCGACGGTCTGGACCCGGACGCCCGGCTGGCGCATGCCGTCCTGGGCGTCGACCGCCTGCTCCAGGATTTCGTGGTGCCGGTCCGAGCTCGACTGGGGCTGATCACCGGGATGATCAAGCGGGCCGCCGATCGGGAGATAGAAGGGTCTTGGGAGCGTGAGGCGGGGGAACGGTTTCGGACGGGCCGACAACTGTTGGAGGCTGGGTCCGCCGCGTACCGCGACCGATCGCGCGCACTTCGGCCCATCGCTCTTCGGATCCGCTCGATCCACGCGTCGGATGGCCAGAGCGGAGGTCCGGAGAAGCTGCTGGCTGACCTCGCTCACCTGCACTGCAACCGGATGCTGCGCTCGGCCGCGACTGGGGAGGAGGCGATCGTGCTGCGGTGGCTGGCGAAGCTATACCGGTCTCGTGTGGCACGCAGATCGAAAAACCCGTAATGACTCTAGCGTGCCAATTCAGCCCCGTAACAATCGGAGAAGCTCGGTGCCCAGGGGCGTTCCGAGGCCGCTGCAGCAGTCCCACCCCTTCCGCGCCCGGAAAGCACGCGCGGCGCCCGGCACAATCCGATTGTCGCCCCGGACGATGTCGCGAAAGGCCGTTCGAAACTCCGAGCGGTAGAGCGACGGGTTAAGCCACCCGAGAGGCCGGCCGACCCCCTCGGCAAGGCGCGCGGCCAGCCCGGCCCAGAGGGGGGCTCCGCAGCTGGTGCCGGCGCCGGTGGTCTCGATGCCTCCGACGGTCACCCGGTATCCGCCCCGGAAACCGGCGACAGCGGCCACGTCGGGCACGCCGCGACGCCTTCGCCCCGGAGGGTGATGGAGATCGGTCCAGAGTCCGGCGGCATGCTGGCCCGCTCGGGGCATTCGAACTCGGCGCTGGTAGCGCGGTTGAGACCAGTGACCGCTCAGGCCCCCGCCGCTCGCGCCCCTGAGGCCGTGGACCTTGTCGTTCCAGACCACCTCAACCAGGTCGCCGTTCCGCGACCCGCGGCGCAAGCTGGTCCCGCCTACTGTCAGGACATGGGGACTCGACCCGGGGAAGGCGACTCCAGCCCTGCCGGAAGAGGAGTCATCGGTGGAGCCGCTGTCGCCGCTGGCGCATACCACGGTGACGCCCTTGAGGCACGCGGCCCTGAGGGCCTGATCGATCACGTTCAAGTGGCCCGGCCAGGCTGATTCCGGAATCCCCCAACTGACCGAGATGACGGACGCCCTACGACATCGGATGGGACCCAGCCCGAGCGCAGTGTAGATCGCGTCGTACCAACCCGACGCTGACGGATCGGCAAAAATGACGTCGATTGCGGCCCGGTTGGCGATCGCCCCCGCGATCTGGATATCCATCGTCACTTCGAGGGTGTCCTTGGCCAACTCGACCACTTGCCCGCCGTGTTTCCGGAGCAGGCCTGCCATGGTGGTGCGCGGCCGGTTGTAATCGGCCATCACAGCCCGGAGGCGATCTCTACCCAGCGGCCGGTTGCCGGCCCGTCCGACTCCGATCGGCGTGATCTCCGGCAGCGCGAGGCCGAGGTTCTTCTGGAAAAAGCGCTCGAGGTCAGTGCGGTGATAGCCGCCGCCGAACGCAAGAATGGCGATGCGTTGGCCGCGTCCGGACAGGTTGGGCGGAAACTGGTAGTACTCCCCCAGCTCGAGGGGACTGTAGTTGGACTGGGGGCCCGACGCCGCGGGCGACAACATGACGTGGCGACGATGACGGGGTATCTCGTCCAGACCGAGTACGCCGACGATGGATCGGTGCAGGGGCTCGGGAAAATGGACCACGCCTCGATGCGAGCGGCGGGGTCCACGCGTGGTATCGAACAGCTCCAGGTCGACGCCGAAGGCGGCTTCGACTCGATCGCTGAACCCGGTCAGGACGACGTCGTGCCGCATCCTCGACAGCTCGACCACCTCAAGGCCTGCACCGACGGCGTAGTCGACCACTTGCCGTACTTCGTCGGCATCCGGGGCCTGGAAACGCGCGAACTCGGCGGCCGAGAATTCCGGCGCGAGCCGGGTGACGCCGGCCTGAAGCCGCTCGAGCCGGGCGGCGAGCCGGTGATGCTCGGGAAGAGGGGCCGCGCGGAGCACCACGCGCACCACGATTCGCCGGCGGGGATGACGCGTGGCCGTGCGCAGCTGATGCGGCGCATGGTGGGGCGCCGAGCCCGGGAGTGGCACCAGGCGTGGATGAGGTCGCATTGGCTCGCCGCGGGCAAAAGCGCTAAGCTACTGCCCGAGATTCCATATCCGCCATGGCTGACCTGACCTGCTCGTCGTGCGGGACACCCCATCCGCCCGGAGCGCGCTTTTGCGGGCGCTGCGGGGCGGCCCTGGCGCTGCCGTGTCCCGAGTGCGGTTCCTCGAATCCGCCGCAGCATGCGTTCTGCGGCGGTTGTGGGAGCACGCTCCGGCCCGAGGGGGCTGGGCCCTCAGCGGCCTTCACGGAGGTGGCTGGCGCGGAGCGGCGGCGGGTCACGGTCGTGTTCTGCGATATGGTGGGTGCCACGGAGCTGGCCGGCCGCGTGGATCCCGAGGAGCTGCGAGAGATCGTAGTAGCGTACCAGCGGATGGCAGCCGAGGTGGTGGAGCGGTACGGCGGGCACGTCGCACAGTACTTGGGCGACGGCATTCTGGCGTACTTCGGGTATCCGCTGGCGCACGAGGACGACCCGGTGCGGTCGGTACACAGCGGCCTGGCAATTATCGATGCGGTGCGGGACTCGAACCGGCAGGAAAAGCGCCCGGCCCGTCCCCCCCTGGCTGTGCGGGTCGGTATTCACTCCGGCACTGTCGTGGCGGGAGAGGTCGGTGGGGGTGGCCGGCGGGAGCAGTTGGCGATGGGGCAGACCCCCAACGTCGCCGCCCGATTGCAGGGGATTGCCGAGCCGAACACGGTGCTGGTGAGCGGGATTGTGGCGCGGCTGGTGGAAGGGTTCTTCGAGTGCCAGCCGCTGGGAACTCGGGAGCTCAAGGGCCTGTCCGAGCCCGTCGAGGTCCTCCGCCCCATTCGAGCGACGCGAGTACGAACCCGGTTCGACGTGTCCCGCAGCCGAGGGCTGGTGCCGATGGTTGGCCGTGCCGCCGAGCTGGGGCTGCTGATGCAGCGGTTCCAGGCGGTTCGGAGCGCACGGGGGCGGACGGTCCTCGTGACTGCCGAGGCCGGGATCGGGAAGTCGCGGCTGGTCGAGGAGCTGCGGGTGCGGACCTCGGGCGATCCGCGGCGCTGGTTGGTCGCTGGGGGGTCTCCCTATCACCAGGACACCCCATTCCACCCGCTGGTGGACCTCGTCCGGCAGCTGCTCGGTGTGGCCCCGGACTCGCCGGCGGCGGAGCAGTTGGCGGCCCTGCATGACCTGCTCCGGCGGCTGGACGATCCGCCGGCCGACGCGCTGGTCCTGCTGGCTGCGCTGCTCTCGCTCCCCCCGAATCCGGAGCAGCCGTCGTTCCAGGGCACGCCGCAGCAGCTCAAGGAGCGGACCCAGGAGGTGTTGGCCTGGGTGTTACTCCGGATGGTGGAGGCGGAACCCATCACCCTGGTGGTGGAGGACCTCCACTGGGTAGACGCCTCGACGCTCGAGTTTCTCGGCCTTCTGATGCAGCGCTCCGCGGCCGCGCGGCTGCTGGTGGTGCTGACCGCGCGCCCATCGTTCACGCCGGCCTGGGGCAAGCACTCGCGGCTCTCGCGCATCGCGCTCGACCCGCTCGACCAGCACGATGCCGAGGCCATGGTTCAGGAGGTGGCGCGGGGGCGGCGGCTTGGGTCCGCCGTAGTGCAGCAACTGGTGCAGCGCGCGGACGGAGTTCCGCTGTTCTTGGAGGAACTGACGCGGACCGTGCTCGGGGCGGACCAGGGCGATACACCCGGCGATCCCGAGCGCGAGCTTCCCATGGAGGCGATCCCGGCGACCTTGGAGGATTCTCTGCGGGCTCGACTGGACCAGCTGCGCGACGTGGGCGAGCTGGTCCAGGCCGGGGCAGCCATTGGGCGAGAATTCTCCCTGGAACTCGTAGGCGCGGTGGTTCAACTGGACCAATCGGAACTGCGGCGGCGCCTGGATCGGTTGGTGGAGGCGGAGCTATTGGACACGCGGGGAATCTGGCCATCGGTGACCTACGTGTTCCGCCACGCCCTGATCCAGGAGGCGGCATACGGTTCGCTGCTGACGCCGGCCCGCGCGGCACTCCACCACCGGATCGCACAACAGATTGTGGAGCGCTTTCCCGCGCTCAGCGCCGTTCACCCCGAGGTCACCGCCCACCACTTCACCCAGGCTGGCATGACGGCGGAAGCGGTGGGTTACTGGGAAGAAGCCGGCCGCCGAAGTCTGAAGCGCTTTGCGAACGTGGAAGCGGTGGCCCACCTCCGCCGCGCGCTCGACTGCCTCGAGGGAATAGGCTCCGACGAGCCGCGCCGGCGGCGGGAGCTGGCCCTGCTGGTTGATCTCGCGACCGCGCTGGTGGCGACGCGGGGGTATGCCGCCCCCGAGGTAGAGGAGGCCTACGATCGGGCCCTGGCCTTGTGCGAGGGATTGGGCGGCGCACCGGAGCTGTTCTGGGTACTCTGGGGTCTCGGGTCCTTCTATCAGATCCGTGGGCCGGTGGAGCGCCTCCTCGCCACCGCGCGGCAGATGGTGGAAGAGGCCCGCCGGTCGCAGGATCCGCAGCTCGATGTCGAGGCCCAGTTCGCCCTGGGGGCTGCCTGCTGGATCAGTGGGGATTACCGCGCCGCTGAGTCGACTCTGGATGCGGTCTATCGGCGTTGTCTCGACCAGCCCGGGTTGCTGGAGCGGCCCTCGGCCCTAGGGTCGGTCACCGGCGTCAACCTGATGATGAACCTGGCCCTGGTCACCACGATTCGCGGGGAGGTAGAGAAGGGCCGCCTCATCGCCACGGCGGGACTCGGCCTCGCCCGTCGAGCAGAGAACCCATTCGTGCTGGCCGGCGCGCTGGTGTTCGAGGCCTGGCGGGCCCAGGTCACTGACGACCCCGACACGGCTCAACGGGCCGCCGAACAGGGCCTGGAAGTCTCGACCGACCTCCCCTTCTGGGGTGCGCTCGCGGCGGCCTTCCACGGCTGGGCCCGAGCACGTGGCGGGCAGGGCCGGGAAGGGCTGGCCACGCTGCAGGCAGCTATCGCGGGGCTTCAGGGAGCAGGCGTTCGGACTATCACGACCAGCCTCAGGGCGCTCGAGGCCGATGTCCTCCACGGTGAGGGGAGAAAGGAGGAGGGCCTCGCAGCGATCGAGGCCGGGCTGGCCGACTCGCAGGTCACGGGAGCCCACGCGTGGGACGCCGATCTCTTCCGCCTGCGGGGCAAGCTGGAGTTGCTCGGGAACGCGCCCGACCACTCCGCGGCCGAGGCTGCCCTCGCCGCTGCCGTGAGGATCGGACGCGAGCAGGGGGCGGTATTGGCCGAGTCGCGCACCGAGAGCGCGATCGCCGGAATTCTCGAGCGCTCGCGGGTCCCCGACGGCGCGGCAGGTTGACAAGCCCTCCACCAAACGGTACCTCTGTGCACCCTTTTGGGGCGCCACCCCGGCGCGGCAGCGACCCTCCCCGAAATAGCGAGGACACCTATGGCCGCCAGCAACCTCGAGCGTCTCGCAGAGGCTAAACTGATCAACCCCAAGAAGTTGAGCACCGCTCACAAGAACCGTCTGAAGAAGCTCACCCGCGCCGAGGTCACTACGCTGATCAGGGTGCGCGGCAAACTCAAGTTCAAAGGCCAATTGCATCGGACGCGGGGCAAGGTCGAGCCCTATACGTTCATCTAACGCCAATCTCGATTGCCAATAGCGGGTCCAGGTTCACCCGGCACCGTGGTGAGCCTGGAGGCCGTTGCCTGCCGAGGTCACGCCCTATCACCTATGGATGCGACCATGCCGACTCACAGCGAGAACCTAGGATACAAGCTCGACTTGACCAGCGCTGTGTATGCCCGGTTGACCCGGCGGCTCTGGCGCCACCCCAGTCTTGCGGCGCGGTTTCCGCAGTTCCTTATCCACCTGCACGGCATGGTCCGCTCCGGAGTGCCGCTGTTGCAGGCGGCGCTGGATCGCTGTCGCGCGCTACCCGGCGACCCCGTTGCCGCCGGTCTGGTGGAATACCTGGAGCACCACATCCCCGAGGAAACCGGGCACGACGAGTGGCTGCTCCAGGACATCGTTGACTTGGGGGTTTCACGGCAAGCGGCTCTGGACGAAGTCCCCTCAGCCCTGGTCGCATCCGTGGTGGGGGCGCAATACTACTGGATTCACCACCAGCATCCGGTGGCCATCATGGGATGGCTGTTCCTGCTGGAAGGCAACCCGCCCCGAGCGGATCACCTCGCCTGGGTGCAGGCTCGCACCGGGCTGCCGGACGCTGCATTCCGCACCCTGCTGCACCATGCCGAAGCGGACATCGGGCACCGGCAGGAGCTGCTCGAGACGCTGGATCAGCTGCCGCTCAACCTGACGCAGGAAGGCCTGGTGGCGATCAGCGCAATTTGGAGCCAGCACCTGCTGGCTCAGTCACTGGCTGAGCTCCTGGAGCTGTTCGATTCAGGCCCAGCCGGTCGAGCAGCGCGCGGTAACGGGGCTCGGCAGCCAGCACCGCGAACGTCGGACGGACAGCGAGCCAGACCAGGCCGGGAGCCCGAACGGCGGCCGCCTGGTCGAGCGCGTCGAGTGCTTCGGCGGTCCGACCGAGGCCGAGGAGGGTGATGGCGAAGGCGACCGGAGAGACGTAATGGTCGGATGACCGATCGGCCAACTCGCGGAGCAGGGCTTCCGCCTGGTCGACCGCTCCCGCGCGGGCGCGGGCGCCCGCCAGCGCCGGAAGGACATCGGGACTGCGGTCACTCAGCTCGGCCGCCCGTTCCAGGGTCGCGATCGCTTCCTGATAGCGGCCTGCTTCGATGAGCGCCTGTCCCAGAAAATGGTGCGCCGGGGCAAACCCGGGCGCCAACTCGAGGGCGGTGCGGTGGTACGCGATCGCCCCTTCGAAGTCCCCGCCGAACAACGCGGCCTGGCCGAGGCTCGCCGAGACCGAGGGCGAAAGCGGATCGAGGCGCTGAGCCTCCTCGAGCTGTTCGCGGGCTTCGGCGAACCGACCCAACGGCACGAGCAGATAATTCGCATACCAGAGCCGGCCGCTGGCCGGCACCGGGTGGCGCTGCAGGGCTGCGAGGAAGTCACGCTCCGCCTCGGTCCAGTCCCATTCGTAGACCGCCCGGACCGTCGCCCGGGCGGCCAACGCCTCGGCCAGGCCGGGCACGAGCTCGAGCGCCCGCTCGGCCGCAGCGCGGGTCTGGGGGATGACTTCGTCGGCGGGCCGGGCCCCGTAGACCCCGAGCAGCAAGTAGGCTTCGGCCAGGGCGACCTGTACCATCGCAAACCGGGGGTCGAGCGCCGCGGCGCTCGCCAAGTGCTCGATGCACTCCTCGAAGGCGGCTTCGGTCCGCCGATTCAGTGCCTGGCGGCCCCGCAGGTACAGCCGGTAGGCCTCCAGGTTGGCGGTGGGGCCGCGAACCAGAGTGTGGGCCGGGGTGTCGCTCTGGGGCCGGAGGGCTTCAACGACCGCCCTGGTGATCTGATCCTCTATGGCGAAGACCTCGCTGGCCGATCCGTCGAAGCGCCGGGACCAGAGCTGGATCCCGTCGCGGGCGTTGGTGAACTGCACGCCGATGCGCAATCGGTTCCCGGCTGTTCGGAGGCTTCCTTCCAGCACCGCATCGGCCCCGAGG
>DASWKS010000327.1:0-7957 GCA_036396495.1 Gemmatimonadales bacterium | reverse complement strand
TTACTGCAACAGGTGCAGCTGCTGGAGCGAGGGGCCCGGCCCGAACAGGTCTCCGCCCAGCGGGCTGGAGTGGTGCAGGCGAAGGCCGCATTGGCGCAGGTTGATGCGACCCTGAGCCAGGCCGAAGTGCGGGCCCCGTTCGCCGGCACGGTAACTCGGCGACAGCGCGAACCGGGCGAAGTCATCAGTCCGGGGCTTCCGGTAGTGACCATCTCCGACCCGGCCGATCGCTGGGTGCGGATCTATGTCCGGGAGGAGGAGATCGGCCGGGTCCGGATCGGCCAGGCAGCTGAGATCCGGATCGACGCGTTCCCCGATCGGGTGTATCAGGGACGGGTGACGTTCATCGCCGACGAGGCGGAGTTCACGCCCCGGAACGTGCAGACCCGGGAAGAACGGGTGAAGCTGGTATACCGGCTCAAGGTGCGGGTGGTGGCGGATACGGCCCGGGATCTCAAACCGGGGGTCCCGGCGGACGTCCGATTGAGCCAGCCGTGACCACACCGCACGTGGTGGTGGAAGGGCTGGCCCGGTCGTTCGGCGAGGTCGAAGCGGTTCGAGGTGTGTCGTTCGACGTCGCCCGCGGGGAACTGTTCGGTATCGTGGGTCCGGATGGGGCAGGGAAGACCACGTTGCTTCGGATGCTGGCTGGCGTGATGCGCCCCACCTCGGGTGACGCGCGGATCGATGGGACCAGTGTCGTGCGCGACCCGGAGCGGGTGAAGCACGACCTCGCCTACATGAGCCAGCGATTCGGCCTGTATACCGATCTCACCGTCCTCGAGAACATCACCTTCTACGCCGACCTCTACCGGGTGCCCCGGCCCGAGCGCGCGGCCCGGCTGGAGGAGCTGTGGGGTTTCAGCGGGCTGGGGGCATTCCAGGGGCGGCTGGCCGGCGCGCTCTCCGGCGGAATGAAGCAGAAGCTGGGGCTCTGTTGCGCCCTGATTCACCGGCCGCCGCTCCTGCTTCTGGATGAGCCCACCTTCGGTGTCGACCCCATCTCGCGGCGCGATCTGTGGCTGATCGTGCATGACATGGTGCACGGCGGCACCACCGTGATCACCAGCACGGCCTATCTCGACGAGGCCGAGCGCTGCGACCGGGTGTTGCTGCTGCATCAGGGTGCGGCGCTGGGGATGGATACCCCGGCCGCGCTCCAGGCCGGGTCCGGCTCGCTGGAAGAGGCTTTCATCGCGCGGGTGACGGAGCCGGCGCATGCCTGACACGATCATCGCGGACGGCCTGACCCGTCGCTTCGGTGATTTTGTCGCGGTGGACCAGATCTCGTTCGGCGTGCGGCCCGGCGAAATCTTCGGCTTCCTGGGGCCGAACGGCGCCGGCAAGACCACCACCATCCGGATGCTGACGGGGTTGCTGCCACCGACCAGCGGCCGGGCCCAGGTGGCGGGCCTGGACGTGGCCCGGGAGCCCCGCGAAGTGAAGCGCCGCATCGGCTACATGTCGCAGCTGTTCTCCCTCTACGGCGACCTGACCGTGGAGGAGAACATCGAGTTCTTCGGCGGACTCTATGAGGTGACCGGCGAGCGCTGGACCGCGCGGCGCGACTGGGTGCTCGAGAACGCCGGTCTCGGCGCGCTGCGCCACCGACCGACCGGCACGTTGCCGCTGGGCCTCAAGCAGCGGCTGGCCCTCGGATGCGCGCTGATTCACGAGCCGTCGATTCTGTTTCTGGATGAGCCCACCTCCGGGGTCGATCCGATCTCGCGGCGGAACTTCTGGGCGTTGATCGGGGAATTCGCCCGGCGCGGGACCACGGTACTGGTGACCACCCACTACATGGACGAAGCCGAGCACTGCGACCGGCTGGCGCTGATGAATCGGGGCCGGTTGATCGGACTCGACACGCCCGCCGGGCTGCGGCGGTCGATGACCGATCCCATTCTGGCCGTCACCACGGCCAATGCCCCGGCCGCGGTCCGGGTGGTGCGAGAGCTCGAGGGCGTGCGCGACGTCACCATGTTCGGCCGGGTGCTGCATGCGGTGGTGGAGAACGAAGGGTCCGCGCGCGGCGCCATCACGACCCGGCTGGGTCAGGCCGGGATCGCGTTGTCTCACCTGGATCGGATCGAACCGAGTCTGGAAGATGTGTTTGCGGAGTGGATTCGGCGCGAGGGCGGCGCGGTGGCCGGATGATCAGTCCCACCCGGTTGGGGGCGATTGCCCGTAAGGAGCTGCTCCAGCTGCGGCGGGACGTCCGGAGCCTCATCCTGGCTTTTCTGTTGCCGCTCGTTCTCACGATGGTATTCGGCGCCGCCATTTCCCTGGATGTGCGGGAGATCCCCTTCGCGGTGCTGGACCGGGACCGGAGCCCGGCCAGCCGCGAACTGGTCGAGGCGTTCACCGCGTCGAGCTACTTCACGTTACTCGGCGAGCTGGACCGCCCCGCCGATGCCGACCGGCTGCTGCGCCGCGGGGAAGCCCGGTTGATCCTGTCGATTCCGCCGGCGTACGCCCGCGATCTCTCCAGCGGGCGCGGAGCCCGGGTGCAGGCCCTGGTGGACGGCAGCGATGCCAACACCGCAACCATCGCGATCAACTATGCCGACGCCATCACTGCCGGCGTCGCCGCGCGTGCTGCCGGCGCCGGCCAGCCGTCCCCGATCACGGCGGAAGCGAGAGTCTGGTACAACGAAGCGTTGGAGAGCGCCCGGACCATCGTACCGGGGCTGGTCGCCGTGATCATGGCGATCATCGCGGCGATGCTCACCGCTTTGACGATCGCGCGGGAGTGGGAGCGGGGCACCATGGAACAACTGGCCGCCACTCCGGTCCGCCGGGTGGAGGTGGTGGTCGGCAAGCTGGTCCCCTACGTCGCGATCGGCTTGATCGACTTGGCGATGGTGACGCTGCTGGGCGTGCTGGTGTTCGACGTGCCGCTCCGGGGAAACGTGCTGTTGCTGGCCGGGATCGCGCTGGTATTCATCATCGGGATGCTCTCGTTCGGGATTCTGATCTCTTCCGCGCTCAAATCCCAGCTCCTGGCCACCCAGATCGCCCTGATGGCGACGTATCTCCCGACCTTCCTGCTCTCGGGATTCATCTTCGCGATCGCCAACATGCCGCTGGTGCTCCGGGCCCTGAGTTACCTGGTCCCGGCGCGGTATTTCGTGGTCGTCACCCGGGGGATCTTTCTCAAGGATGTGGGGCTCGGCGTGCTGTGGCCCCAGGTGCTGGGCCTGGTGATCTACGCGGCCGTGGCGTTCGCCCTCGCGGTGCGGGCCTTCCGGAAGGAGCTGGCATGAGGATCTCCGGGGCGAGGGTGGGGCGGATGGTGCACAAGGAACTGCGCCAGATGTTCCGCGACATCCGGATGCGGGGGCTGATCTTCGTGGCACCGCTGATCCAGCTGGTGGTGTTCGGTTACGCGGTGTCGACCGATGTGCGGCAGGTCCCCACCTTCGTGGTGGACTACGATCGCACCCCCGCTTCCCGTCAGCTGGTCGACTGGATCACGGCGTCGGGTTACTTCCGGGTGAGCGGAGTCTCGGATCGGAGCGGGGATCTGCGCGCGGCGCTGGAAGACCGGAGTGCCACCGTCGCGCTCGAGATACCGCGGGGCTACGCCGACGACGTGGCGGCGGGCCGAGCCGCGGCGGTCCAGGTCCTGGTGGACGGGACCGATTCCAACACCGGCAATATCGCGCTGAGTTACATCGTGCGGATCGTCCAGCGGGCCGGGGCCGACATGGTCCGCGCTCCGGCCGGGGTGTCGCTGGAAGCCAGGGCCTGGTACAACCCCGCGCTCGAGAGCCGAGTCTACAACGTGCCGGCGGTCATGGGCCTGCTGTTGCTGCTCATCACCATGCTGCTGACGGCGCTGGGTGTGGTGCGTGAGCGCGAGATCGGGACCTGGGACCAACTGCTGGTCAGTCCGGTGAGTGCCACCGAGCTGATGCTGGGGAAAGTGATTCCGGTGGCGCTGGTGGGATTGCTGGACCTGGTGCTGGTATCGACCGCGGCCATACTCTGGTTCCAGATTCCGCTGCGCGGCTCACCCCTGGTGCTGCTGGCGGCGGCGTTGCCGTTTCTGATCGCGGGATTGTCGATCGGCCTGATCATCTCGACCCTCTCCAACACCCAGCAGGAAGCCTTCATGTCGAGCTTCCTGGTTCTGCTGCCGGCCCTGATCTTCTCGGGCTTCATGTTCCCGGTATCGAGCATGCCACAGGCCTTCCAGCACGCCACGCTGCTCAACCCGGTGCGGCATTTCCTGGTGGTGGTGCGGTCGGTCTTCCTCAAGGGGACCGGATTCGCAGACCACTGGGAGCAGTACCTCGCGCTCTACGCGATGGCGGGCGCGGGCCTGTGGTTCGGGGTGAGCCGGTTCAGGAGGATGGTGGGGGCTTGAACTGCGGTCGAAGGCGGTCGAAGGCGGTCGAAGGAGTCGAAGGGGGTTCATGGTGGTCGAAGACGGTTCCCTGCAACTAGCCCCTTCTGTTTGAACCGTCTTCGACCACCTTCGACCGGCTTCGACTGCTTCGACTGTTGTTAGAGTGCGACAGGTGTTGGGTCGGCTACTCAGCCTGGGTCCACGTTTCCCAAGTGAGATGGCACCGCTGTTCGAAGAACTCGGCCGGGTGACCCCGCTCGCCGATGAGGCTGTGGAGCATCTCGTGACGCACGACCATCTCATGATCGCGGTAGTTCCCGGCGATGATGATGACCTGGTGATCCCCGCGACGAGCCCACATTCCGACCTTCAGACCTTGATCGGTGTTGAAGGTCTCAACTCCAGGTACGACAAGCCATTGGATCGCGGTGAAGCGGCCGGAAATCGCGGCGCAACCCTCGGTACGTTCGAACCAGGTGGCATACTCGGCGGGGGGCGCAAACGGGATGGCCCCGTCCGGCAAGGGCGCGGACGGCTCGGTCGGAGCGCATCCGCCAATGACCGCCAGCGCTATAGCTCCATGTCCCAAAATCCGCCGCATTCCCGATCTCCGTCCTGGATGTCGATGTATCGGACGGTGTCAAGGAAATGCCAGCATTATGCCATGGCAGTCGGTCGGTCAGTCGGTCGGGCGGTCCGTCGGTGGAACGAGTCCGTCGCTCGGTCGGTCGGCCTTCGGGCTATGCCCGGTTTCCGGCCGGACACGACATACCCGTCCGACCGACGGACCGACGCACCGACTGACCGACTGACCGACTGACCGACCGAATGAAGCGGCGTGGGTGGGATTCGAACCCACGAGCGAGTCTCCCCGCTGGCGGTTTTCAAGACCGCTGCCTTCAACCACTCGGCCACCACGCCCGGCGACAGTGCAGAGTGCAGAATGCGGAGTGAAGAATAGTGATGGGTCGAACCTAGGGGACCTCCATGCCGCGGAGGCCCTGGATCACGGCTTGAGCCACCGAATCGGCCCGAGCGGCCAGGGTAGAGTCGCCCAGCTGGCGGTAGGTCTCCGCCATCCCGCCGTACACGATGGCGTAGATCTGCAGGATGGACACGGACGGGGTGTCCACCCAGCCGCGGGGGCGGGGCCGTGCCACGCTCTGCCAGTGATACTGGTCCCACAGGAGTTTGTTGGTCCGGGCCCGGTCCACGAAGCCCATCCCCTGGCTCAGCACGATGCTGCCGGTGGTCTCCACCGGTCCGGGGTGGAGCCTCCGGGCCAATCCCTCCGATACCAGATAGGGCGTGAGCCCCAGAGTCTGGTCGGGGAATGGGCCGGTCGTCCAGCTGAAGTAGATGGGCCGCTTGCCCAGGTTGTCCCGGATCAGCAGGATGACCGCGATGTCGCTCCGCTGGAGATAGTCTTCCCCGAGCCGGATCTGCACGCCATTGGCGGCGATGGTGCGCTGCTCGGGCGAGCGCGCGATCTCCGGCAGGCTGTCCAGCTCCATCTCGCTCAGGCTCAGGGCCGGCTCTTCGGGGTAGCGCCATGGTCCGCTTTGGCTCACGGAATCCGGCCCCGAACCGAGGGGGAGGGTCCGCGTCGTGTCGGCCTCGCGCCAGACCGAGGCCGCCCGGGCCGGGTCGAACCGGTCGACCTTGCGGCGGCGAACCTGCTTGAGATGCCACTCGGTGTTGAGCAGCGACAGATTGGCGAGGATGACGTCGCGCCGGACACCCTGGACCTCCTGGGCGAACCAGAGCGGGAAGGTGTCGTTATCACCCGCGGTGATCAGGATGGCGTACGGCTCGACCGATTGCAGCAGGTCGATGGCCCAATCGCGCGGGGTGGTCTCGTCAGCCCGGCTGGCGGTGGTCGCGTTCCCCAGCAGCGGAATGAAACCGAGCAGCAGCACCGGCGAGGCGAAGATCCAGCGGGACGGCTCGGGCCGACCCCGGAACAGCCCGGTCATCGCCTCCATCAGCGAGCCCAACCCGATCGCCACCAGGGTGCCGAAATAGGAGAAGGAACAGAGAAAGAAGTAGTCTCGTTCGCGCACTTCCCGGGGCAGATCCGGCTGGTCGGGATGCTGGGAGAAGCCGTACTTGAAATTGAGATAGAAGATGAGGCCCACGGTCAGCGTTCCCAGCAGGGCCAGCGCGGCGATGCCGGCCCGCGGGTCGCGCCGAATCAGGGTCCAGAGGCCCACCAGCCCCAGGGCGGTGATCAGGGCCGTGGCGATGGCCGAGGCGCCGCCCCAATCCCGGGCGGCCTGCCAGCTCCAGTACTGCCAGTAGTTGCCTAACTGGGAGATGAAATCGGCCTGCCGCTCGGTGACCGGCGGCTTGGCGTACTGGACCCGGTTGAGCACATCGAGCAACGCCTGCCAGGTGGTGGGCTCGCCCTCGTTGATGGGCGGGAAGTGGGCCGCCCGGATCGGGAGGAAGAGGTAGTTGAGCGAGATCCCCACGACGACCGCCACAATGCCTAACCACAGGACCGGGTTCTTCGCGTCCTTGAGGAGCGACCACACCAGCAATCCGGCCGTCACCACCCCCACGACCATGCCGGTACTGGAGCCGGTGATGATCTCGGTCCAGGCTCCCGACACCGCGATCAGCACCAGCCAGCCCAGCAGCACGACCCAGGGCCGGATCGCTTCGCGCCAGTCGGTCCAGAGGACGTAGACCGCCACCGCGGGCGCGGCCAGCACGCCCATCATGTGATTGGTGGAGGACAGGGTGATCAGGTAGGCGATCAGGACCAGCCAGCGATCGCGGTGGGGTCCCGGGACGTCGTCACCCCAGTGCACCGCGATCCAGAGCACCAGCGACATCGACAACAGCGAGAGGGTGTAGACCTTCTCATTGACCGTCGACTGATTCCAAACGGTCCACATGGTGGCGCCGGCCAGCGTGCCGGCAAAGGCCGCGGCCAGCCGGGCCGGCCGCCAGGCCACCACATTCCGGAGCCAGCGGTCGGCCACCAAGAACCAGATGCCCGAGGTCGCGCCGGCGGTGACTGCGGCGAAGAGATTGATGCGGGCGGCGTATTCCCCGGCCAGCGGCAGCAGCCCGAAGACGTGGGCCACCACCACGAAGAGCGGGTTCCCCGGAGGATGGGGGATCCCCAGCACCTTGGCCGCGGCGATGTACTCGGCGGTATCCCAGAACGCGATGGTGGGGCCCAGGGTCGCGATGTAGACCGCCAGGACCACGACGGCCGTGACGGCAGCCCATCCGTAGGGCGGACTGGAAACGTCTTTCGTCTGTGTATCCATCGGGCTTTCTGACTGGTGGCCCACCACCACGTCCCTAGTGCCGAAACATCCGCCGGCCGGTGAACACCATTGCCATCCCGCGGCGGTTGGCGGCCGCGATCACTTCTTCGTCCCGCACCGAACCACCCGGCTGAATGACCGCGCTGATTCCCGCGGCCGCCGCCTGGTCGAGGCCATCGGCAAAGGGAAAGAACGCGTCCGACGACAGCACCGCGCCCCGGGTGTCATGGCCATGCAATCTGGCCTTGTGCACCGCCAGAAACGAGGCATCGACCCGGCTCATCTGGCCGGCGCCGATCCCGATCGCCATTTCGTCGCG
>DASWKS010000326.1:0-3861 GCA_036396495.1 Gemmatimonadales bacterium | reverse complement strand
ACCACCCGCCCTCTCAAATCGCGCAACGCCACCCTGCCCCCATCCAGCAGGGGGAGCTCCACCTCGGGCGCGAGAGGTCGTTCGGCCGCGGGCGTCCCTCCCAGGAGGCGCACCGGATCCAGCGCGAAAACGCGTCCCTCGGCGTCGGCCGCAAGGGTGGGCGTCGGGGTCGCCAATGCCACCGAGCGGAGCAGCAGACCGGTCTCGACCGCAAACACGTCCAGCCGGGAAGCGCTCATCGTGAAGCCCGGTGTACTGAGAACGTAGAGGTGACCATCGAGGCCACGGGTCAGTCCGAGATTCACCGGGTGGTAATCGATGACGGGACGCTTGTCGGCAATCTCGAACCGCGGCTCAACCGTGGACTGCGGCAGACCGCGGGTCGCGACCCAGAGCGTATCGCCGGCCGGCCCGAACGCCACGATTTCATCGCGAATGAACGGCGCGAAGAAGAGCGTATCACCCGCCACGACCAGGTGCCCCGCATTGGCGAGGGTGCGGAGCAGGGCGTGCTCGGGCTCGATCGCATTGCCAACCGACCGCCCCGACGTCGCCGCGGCGCTGTCGACCCTTACCGCGATCGGAGACGGTCCCGGCGCAAACCCGAAATCGAATTGGCGGGGGCTCCGCACCACCCACGCCGCGTCGCTCGCCGGGTCACCGGCAAGCGAGGGATAGGCAAACGGAGTGGTCTGCTCTTCCAGCACGCCTCCCTCCTCATCGAGCCGGAGGACCTGGCCGCCGGCATCTACCGCCCAGAGCCCGCCTGTGACCCCTTGTACCGCGGACACGATCCGCCTGCTCCCCAGGTCCAGACCCAGCCGCTCCACCCGGAGGGTCGGGTCGAAGCGGAGGAGTTGCCCCGCCGAGTCCACCACCAGGACCTCCCGGCCAGCCGGCTGGGCGGCTCGTCCCTCGTAGAAGAGCAGTCGGGCGCCATGGCCCCGTCGCGGAGGGGCCGAATCCGGCAGGAGCGTCGCAGGGGCATCTCGGTTCATCACGAAGCGGACCCGACCACTGACCCGCACCTCGGCGGCCCCCGCCCCGAGTCGTGCCACATACGCCGGTGGACGGGCCACCCTGGTGGGGGCCAGCGCGTACGCGACCCCCACCAGGCCGAGGAATCCAACGACGCTCGCCACCGAGGCGACAGGGCGCCGGTACCCACCCAGCGGCCACCAGGTCATGCCTTCTTCGTGATCGAGGTGATCTGGATGGCGGTTGCTCCGCCGGCGGGGAAAGCCTTGCCCCGTACGGTGACCTCCTGCTCCGCGAAGGGCTTGAGCCGTCCGTTCTGGCCATCGCCGGGCATCGCTGAGGTAGTTGCGATGTACAGCTTGCCGTCGTTGCCCAGGATCGCCAGCGGGATCCCCTTATCAGCGCAGACCTCCGAACACATCTTATGTTCCGCGCCGGAGAGCCCCTGGCCGAACTTGCAGCTGACGTCGATAACCGTCCCCGTGACTGTGACCTCCTTTCCCTGGGGAGCCTGCATGGCCTGCGCGGCCGCCCCGGCCGGGAACGCGCCGACCAGGACCAGCGTTCCGGCAAGGGACCACAATGAGTGACGCATAGATGAATCTCCGTGAGTTGAAGGTGGCTCGGTCCAACGGTCTCGAGCCCGGCGGGCCCGGCGACGTTGGTGGTTGCAGCTCACCGGACGATTCTTACGTTCACGCGGAAGCGGGTTGCTGATGGGGGAGACCGTTGCACGCACCCAGGGGATACGGCGCCGAGATCCGGAAGTCCTCGATGCTGTCGCGCGGGAGTGCCTGCCCGGGCTGCTGCGGGCCGCCATGGCCGCGGGCTTGCCACCCGATCAGGCGGAGGATGTCGTCCAGGCCACCTTCCTGGTCTTCCTGCGCCGCGCTGACGACTTCGACGGCCGCGCCCGGTGCTCGACCTGGTTGTACGGAATCCTGCTCCGGAAGATCTCGGAAACGCGTCGCTCGCTGATGCGGGAGGGGCTCACCGATGAGATCGAGGATGTAATGGACAGCCGCTTCCGCCCGGATGGCTGGTGGCAGCGCCCTCCGGCCGGTCCCGTCCGGGATCTGGGCCGAGGCGAGATCCGCCGAATGCTGGGTGAGTGCCTGGAGTCGGTCCCCGACCGGCAACGCCTCGCTTTCACCCTCCGGGAAGTCGAGGGGCTCTCGACCGAAGAGCTCTGTAATGTCCTGCAGGTATCCGCCAACAATCTGGGCGTACTGTTGTACCGTGCCCGCAACCGCTTGCGGGAATGCCTGGAGAGCAAAGGCCTGGAAGGGAGTTCGGATGCTGAGTTGCCGTGAGGTCACCCAGCTCGTCGCCGGCGAGCGCCTGGCCCGCGCGGGGCTGGGAACCCGACTGTCGTTGCGACTTCACCTGCTGATGTGCCAGCACTGCCGGAAGTATGTCGACCAGCTCCGGCAGATCGGCCGGGCCGCACGGCAATTGGCCGATGGCGACCCGAAAGTTGCCGCGGCGGTCCGCCGGGTGACCGAGCGGATCAGAAACCTGGCCTAGGAGAACCGCATGACCGAACCGACTGACAGCAAGACCCGGACGATCACCGCCTGGGTCGCACAGCTCATCGCCGCCGGAATCCTTGGCATGGCCTCGTTCATGAAGCTCACCAGCAGCGCCGATTCGGTAGCGCTCTTCACCACCCTGGGGGTCGAGCCCTGGGGACGGTGGGCGGTCGGACTCTGGGAACTGATCACCGTGGTGCTGCTGCTCCGGGCCAGGACCGCCCGGTTGGGAGGCATTCTGGGAGCGGTCCTGATGGTCGGAGCCGTGGGAGCCCACCTCACCAAGCTTGGAATCGCCTACCAGGGTGATCCCAGCCTCTTCGTGATGGCGCTGGTGGCGCTGTCGGCCACCGTAACTGTCATTCTCCTTCGTCGGTCCCGGGAGCCTGTCGGCACCGCGGTCTCGTAGTTTGCGATCAACCATGGACCAGCAGCTTGACCTCGCGGATGATGCCGCGCTGGCGCAAGTCGCGCTGGAAGTGACCTCCAGCCTCCGGCTCGGGGACGTGCTGCGGGCCGTTACCGCCGGACTGGTGTCTACCCTCGGCGTCGAGGCCGCCTACCTGTGGCTGGGCAGCAGCGCCGCACCGCGGGGCCTCGAGCTGGCCGCACGGGCCGGTCTCGATCCCGGGGGCCCAGATCCGCCCGATGCATTGGCCCGGCTGACCGCGCCGGACGAGCACTTGTGCACCAATGACATTCCCCACGACGGGTCCAGCGGTTCCCCTGAGTGGCTCGATGCCAACGGCCTGCGTGCGGTCGCCGGCTATCCGCTCACGTTCCGGGGTGTTCGGCTTGGCGTGCTCGGCATTTTCTCGCGCCGGCGCCTGACCACACTCGCTTTCAGGCGGCTGTTCCTCTTTGCCCAACAGGCCGCCGTGGCCGTTCAGAATGCGCTGCTCTTCACCGAGGTCGAGACTTTACGGGAGCGGCTGAGCGCCGAGAACGCCTACCTGCGGTCCGAGCCGGGTGGAGACCGGTCCCCGGAAGCGATCGTCGGCGTCAGCCCGGCCATGCACGAAGTGCTGCGCCTGGTGGAGCAGGTGGCTTCTGCGGAGTCGACCGTCCTCCTCGAAGGCGAGACCGGAACCGGCAAAGAGGTGATCGCCACGGCCATCCACCAGCAGTCCCGCCGGGCCGGGCGGGTCATGGTGAAGCTCAACTGTGGTGCGATCTCTCCCCACCTCCTCGAGAGCGAATTGTTCGGCCAGCGGCGCAGATCCCGGAGGGGGATGGGTACGCGGCCGCGCTTACCAATTTCCGGTACCTCGCCAACGCCGTGTGGACCACGGCCGAGGTCAAGAAAAGGCTGGCTCAGCTGTCGGCCCGGCGCTGAGTGATGACGATGCCC
>DASWKS010000325.1:0-7264 GCA_036396495.1 Gemmatimonadales bacterium | reverse complement strand
AGCTGGTCCCCTCGCCGGGAAGCGGCGTGCAGGCCCGGCTCTACGACGTGGCCACCGGGATGGTACGAAACGAGGGCTCTGCGCGGGTGGAAACGAGCGGGGTGGGGGAGAGCCGGCTCGCGGTGCATCGGCTCGCCGACGAAATCGTGCGCTGGGCGACGGGAACACCGGGGATCGCCGCCACACGCATCCTCTTCGTCTCCGGAAACCGGATCTGGCGGATCGACGCCGACGGGTACGGTCCTACGGCGATGACCCCGGCGGGCCGGACCGCCTATTCGCCGGTGTGGAGCCCGGACGGGGAGCGCTTCGCCTTCACCGATCTGGGCGACGGGAAGGGATCGGTCGTGGTACAGACGATCGGTAGCCAGAACCGGGTGGTGTTCCCGACCACTCAGGCCACCATGAACATCACCCCGGCCTTTTCGCCCGACGGCCGGCGAATCGCGTTCTCCCGGGCGGAACAACGCGGGGTCTATGCCCTGCATCAGGGGAACGTGGCCGACCTCTGCTGCGTGGAGCGGCTCACCGTCGGACGGTTTGCGGAAAACCTCAACCCTACCTATTCTCCCGACGGACGGCGCATCGCGTTCGTCTCGACACGCGCCGGGTCGCCGCAGATCTACGTCATGTCGTCGGACGGCACCAATCAGGAGCTGCTGGTCCCGTTCGACTACGGCATCACCGGCAATTCGTTCGCGCCCGAATGGTCGCCGGACGGACTTCACCTGGCATTCCATCGGGAGGTCGGCAGCGGGTTCCAGGTCATGGTATTCGATGTGACATCCGAGCGGGTGCGGCAGGTCTCCTCCGAGGGACGAAACGAGGATCCGTCCTGGGCTCCGGACGGTCGCCATCTGATCTTCGCGTCCACCCGGACCGGCCCTCGCCAGCTCCACGTGATCGACCTCGAGACCGGCAAAGTGAGGATCCTCGCAACCCCCGGAAACGCGCAGTTGCCCGCATGGTCCCGTCGCCTCGACGGGGCTCCTTGATCCACGACCTCTGATGAGGAGTGATCCGCGATGCGTGTTGCCTTCCTGATGGTTGGTAGCCTCGCCCTGACCCTCGTGGGGTGCAGCAAGAGGGAGCCGGAAGCCGCGCCCACGCCGACCCAGGGCGGACCGACCACGCCGGCCGTGCCGACCACCACGCCGCCGCCCCCTCCCCCGCCGAGCGGGCCCTCGTGCACGGAGGTCGTCACCGCCATGGCGAACGACGTCGCCGTGATGATCCACTTCGACACCGACCAGTACGACATCCGCACCGGCGATGCCGCGATCCTCGATACCAAGGCGGAGATCCTCCGCAGTCATCCCCAGGTGCGGATCCGGATCACCGGGCACGCGGACGAGCGGTATACCGACGAGTACAACCTGGTGCTTGGCACCCGCCGGGCCGAGGCGGCGAAGGATTACCTGGGCCGGCGCGGCATCGACGCCTCCCGCATGGAAACGGCGAGCCTGGGCGAGACCTCACCGCTCGACCCCGGTCACACCGAGGAAGCGTGGGCGCAGAACCGGCGGGACGAGTTCACCATCCTGGCCGGGCGCGAAACGCTCGCCTCGCACCTGGCCCAGTGTCGGTGATTCACCGGCGGCTCGGCGCCACGGGCCTGGCTGTCCTGCTCGGCGCCTGCGCGACCAAGGGGGCGGTGCGGCGGGTGGAGATGGAGGTGGTCGCGGTGCGCACCCAGATGGCGCGCCAGGACTCCGCCCGGGCGGCCGAGTTGGCGCGGGTGATCGCGCTCCAGCAGCGCATTCTCGATTCGCTCACCGCGGCCCAGGAGGCGCTCCGCCAGGTGCGCACGGAGGTGAGCGCCGAGTTGCTCAACGTGCAGGCCCAACTGGTTCAAGTGCAGGAGCTCACCGGGCAGGGCCAGCGCCGTTTGAGCGAACTCCGGCGCCAGATCGATGACCGAATGCAGCAGGTGGCGCCCGACACCACGGCACCGCCCCCAGCGCCGGACTCCGCCGCGCCGGCGCCGCTTTCGACCGCCACGCCGGATCAGCTCTACCAGACCTCGCTCCAGGAGGTGCGGCGTGGAAGCCTCGGGACCGCGCGAGTCGGCTTTCAGGAGTTTGTCAGACTCTATCCGACCCACGCGTTGATGCCCGACGTGCTGTATTTCATGGCGGAGACGTTCACGGTGCAGTCAGGGGACTCGGCGTCCTACTATTACCGGCAGGTGGTCGAACGGTTCCCCCGGAGTGAGCGGGCCTCGACCTCGCTCTTCAAGATGGGGGTGCATGCCGAGCAGAAGGGGGACCAGGCCGGCGCGCGCGCCGCCTGGCAGCGGGTGGTTCGGGAGTATCCTCGGTCCGAAGCAGCCGACCTCGCCCGGAGCAGGCTGGCCGCCCAGCGGCCGTAGTCCCGGCGGCGGGCCGGCGATGCGAAACCCCACCGGAGAGATGCCGTTCCTCGACCATCTCGAGGAATTCCGGCTCCGCATCCTCCGCTCCCTCGCCGCCCTGGTGGTGGGATTCGGGTTCGGCCTCTGGGTGGTCCAGCGGCTCCAGCTGATCTCGCTCCTCAAGACCCCCATCGCGCCCTTTCTGCCCGATGGGAAGCTGGTGGTCCTGAGTCCCACGGACCCCATCATGATCGTTCTCAAGCTGAGCTTCGTGGTGGGCCTGGTCCTGGCCTCGCCCGTCATCATCTGGCAGACCTGGGCCTTCCTCTCTCCGGCGCTCTACGAGCGGGAGAAGAAGGCCATGGTTCCAGCGCTGTTCGTGGGCCTGGGTCTCTTTCTCACGGGCAGCGCGCTGGCCTGGTTCTTGGTGGTGCCGCAGGCGCTCGCCATTCTGCTCAGCTTCCAGGCCGAGGCGTTCAACACTCTCATCACCTACGAGAAGTACTTCGGCTTCGTGCTCCAGATCGTCCTCGCCATGGGGATCTCGTTCGAGCTTCCGCTCCTGCTCGTGATCCTGACCGCGCTCGGCATCACGACCCCGGCGACGCTCGGCCGGTTCCGGCGGATCGCGGTGATTCTCGCGTTCATCGCGGGCGCGGTGCTCTCGCCGGGGGCTGACGTGTTCTCCATGGTGATGATGACGTTGCCGCTGCTGCTCCTGTACGAGGTGGGACTGGCCGGCTCGGTGGTCGTGCACCGGCGTCGCCTTCGCCGGGAAGCGGCCGCCGCGGCGGCGCTCGGGGTGTGGCTGCTCCTTGCCCCGGGAACGGCGGGCGCCCAGGCGCCGCCGCCGAGACCTGGGCCGCCGCCGGCCGTCCAGGACACCACGCGGCCGGCCGGCCGGTTGGATTCAGCCGCCGCGCGTCGCATGGGTCTCCCGTCCGCGCCGAGCCGGTCCTTCCCGGCCCCTGACTCGGTCATGGCGGCCCTGCTCGAGCGGGCGGGGTTCCTCGGCACCCGCTTCATCGCCGATACGGCCACTGTGGCGGGAGCGGACCGGCGACTCCGGCTCGGCGGCAACGCGATGACGGAGCGGGCGGGGACTATTCTCGAGGCCGGCGCGATTTCCTATGTCGAAACGGGCTGCGAGCTGGTCGCCACCGGCGATCCCCGGCTCTTCGACCAGGGCACGGTCATGGTCGGCGGCCGAATCCGCTACGACACCTGCCTGGAGCGCGGCGTGGTGGACGACGCGCTCACCAGCTTCGCCGAGACCGGTACCAACTGGTTCATCCGCGGGAACCTGGCGGCCGACTCTTCCTCCAGCCGGCTCTTCGCCGCGGGGAGCGAGATCACCAGCTGCGACCTGCCCGTGCCCCACTACCACTTCGCGGCCAAGGAGGTGAAGTGGGTCTCCAAGTCGGTGATCGTCGCCCGGCCGGCGGTCCTCTACATTCGCGACGTTCCGATCGCCTGGCTCCCGTTCATCTTCCAGGAGACCAAGCCGGGGCGGCGTTCCGGCATCCTGGTCCCCCAGTTCGGGTTCAACGACATCGTCCGCCCCGACCCCGGCTACGAGCGGCAGGTCACCGATTTCGGCTACTACTGGGCGATCAACGACTACCTCGACGCGCAAGTCCGGTTCGACTGGTACTCGAACCGGTACTTCCGCTATACGGTGGCCGGGCAGTACCGCTGGCTCAATCGCTTCGTCGACGGCGCCGTGGAGTACAGTCGCCAGCTGGAGGACGGGGGCTCGTCCGCGACCAGCCTGCGGTGGAGCCACCGGCAGGCGTTCAGCATCACGACCAACCTGAATTTCAACGTCAACCTGAGCAGCAACACCCGGGTCCTGAACAACAACGCCATCGACCCGTTCCTCAACACGCAGCAGCTCGCGAGCGACCTCAACCTCACCAAGCGCTTCACCTGGGGGACCGTGACGCTGGGCGGGCGGCGGCGGCAGACCCTGGGCGACGACCAGATCTCCCAGACCCTGCCTTCCCTCGCGATCACCCCGAAGCCCTTCGACCTTGGGCAATGGGGCACCTGGTCGCCGACCATGAACTTCACCAACGACCTCAACGCCCAGTCCAAGAGCTTCCTGCTGCTGGAGCGGCCGGGCGGCGGGGTAGACTCGGTGGAGCTCACGCCCCGGACCCGTACCACGCTCTTCAACCTGGACACGCCGCTCCGGTTCGGAAGCTTCACCTGGCGGAACTCGGTGGTCACGCGCGACGTCGAAGAGACCCGGCCGACCACCGTCACCGTGCGGATCCCCGACGAGACCACGCCGGACCCGACCGACTCGATCGCGGTCATCCGCCGCGCGGCCAACGCCTTTCAATCGGCGATCGACTGGCAGACCGGCATCAACCTGCCGTTGCTCTTTCGGGGGTCGTGGAAGCTCACGCCCAATGTCGGCATCACCAACACGACACAGGGCGAGTTCGCCATCCGCAACGAACGGACCCAGGGCGCCTGGGTGACCCAGGGCAAGCGGCTCACGTTCGGCCTCGCGGCGGCGCCGACCCTGTTCGCCTTCTTCGGGGGCATCGGCCCGATCGAGCGGATCCGGCACTCGTTCCAGCCGATCATCAGCTGGAACTACGCCCCCAAGGCCGGCATTCCGCGCGAGTATGCGGAGGCGCGCAGCACCACCGGTCAGGCTCCCAACCTCACCAGCCCCGCGACCCAGACGCTCAACGTCTCGCTCACGCAGAACTTCGAGGCCAAGGAGCGCCGGGCGCCGGGCGACACGTCGGAAACCGCCCTGCAGCGGAAGTACCGGATACTGTCCATCAACACGTCCGGTCTCACCTACGACTTCGAGCAGGCCAAGCTCCCTGGACGCACCGGTTGGACGACCGCCACGATGACGAACACGCTGCTCAGCGATTTGCTCCCCGGGTTCAGCCTGTCCCTGACTCACCACCTGTGGGACGGCCAGGTCGGCATGGAGGGGACCCGCTTCTCCCCGTTCCTCCAGAACCTGGCGGCGAGCGTGACGATTACCGGTGCCACCTTCCGCGGCATCGGCGCTATCTTCGGCCTCGGGGAACCGCGGTCGGCGACCCAACGGGCGGCCGATTCCGCCGCCGCTCCCGCTCTCCGACCCCCCGATCCGCGAATGGGGATCCAGCAGCGGACCCTCCGCTCCAGCAACCTGCTGACCGGCGCCCGCCGCCCCTTCTCGATGAACCTCAACCTCTCGATCGACCGGAACCGCGCCCTGCCCGGCTCGAGCGTCGCACCCCCCGGTCGCAGCAGCCTCCGGTTCAGCACCGCGTTTTCACCGACCCGGTTCTGGGGGGTGTCCTGGAGCACCCAATTCAACATCACCGACCGGGAGTTCGAATCGCAGGTGGTGAGCCTGCAGCGAGACCTCCACGACTGGCGTGCCGGGTTCAACTTCGTCCGGAACCCGAACGGCAACTTCGCCTTCTACTTCTCGATTCATCTGATCGAGCTGCCGGACATCAAGGCGGACTACAACCAGACCAGCATCACCCGGGAGCCCTGAGCCGCGATGCCATCGCCGGTCCTGCTGGATGGCCGGTCGCTGACCCTTCAGGACCTGGTGGGGGTAGCCCGCGATGCGACCATCCCGATCGGGCTTTCCCCTGCTGCGGTCGAAGCGCTGCGGGAAAGCCGGGCGGCGATCCAGTCGGCCATGGACCGGGGTGAGGCGATCTACGGCATCAACACCGGCTTCGGAAAGCTCGCCACCGTGCGGATCGCCCTGGGCGATCTCGACCGGCTGCAGGTCAACCTGATCCGAAGCCACGCTGCGGGTGTGGGCGAGCCGCTGCCCGCTGACGTCGTGCGGGCGATGATGCTGCTCCGCGCCAACGTCCTGCTCCAGCCGACCAGCGGGGTGCGGCCGGAGCTGGTGGAAGCGGTGGTCGGCTTCCTGCGCGCCGGGCTGGTGCCCGTGGTGCCGTCCCAGGGCAGCGTCGGGGCGAGCGGCGACCTGGCGCCGCTCAGCCATCTGGCGCTCGCGCTCATCGGGGAAGGGGAAGTCCTGTCGGCGGAGGGATCCCGGCGCCCGACCCGGGAGGCGCTTGCTGCCGCCGGGATCGCCCCATTCACGCTCGCCCCCAAGGAAGGCCTCGCGTTCATCAACGGCACCCAGGCTCAGACCGCCGTCCTCGGGCTCCTGATGCACGACGCGTGGGTGACGTGGCGATCCGCTCTGGGCGCCGCGGCTATGAGTTTGGATGCGCTCCGCGGAACCCCGACGCCACTTGATCCACGGATTCATGAGGCGAGGCCTCACCCCGGCCAGCGACAGGCGGCGGACCTCATGCGACGGTTGCTGGTGGGAAGCGAAATTCGCGAGTCCCACCGCGAGGGCGACCCGCGGGTCCAGGACGCGTACAGTCTCCGTTGCATCCCCCAGGTGTTGGGGGCGGTCGCCGACGCCATCGGCTTCGCCGAAGCGGCGCTCACGGTCGAGCTCAACGCGTCGACCGACAACCCGCTGGTGTTCGGCACCGAGGTCGTCTCGGGAGGGAATTTCCACGGCCAATCCATCGCCCAGGCCCTGGATGTGCTTGCGATTGGGCTCACGACCCTCCAAGCGATCGCCGAGCGGCGAATCGAGCGCCTCGTGAACCCCGACCTGTCGCAGGGCCTCCCGGCCTTTCTCACCGCCTCGCCAGGACTCTCCTCCGGGTTCATGATGGTCCAGATCACGGCCGCGTCGTTGGTCGCGGAGTCCCGGACCCTCGCCTATCCGGCCAGCATCGGCTCGATTCCGACCGATGCGAACCAGGAGGACTTCGTCCCCATGGGGATGGCGGCGGCGTTCAAGGCCCGGCGGATTCTGGCCAACGCCCAACGGGTCGTCGGGGCCGAGTTCTACTGCGCGGCGCAGGGTCTCGAGTTCCTTCGACCCCTCCGCTCCGG
>DASWKS010000324.1:0-4550 GCA_036396495.1 Gemmatimonadales bacterium | reverse complement strand
GAAACGGTGCCGGCGGTGGGAGTGTTCACCAAGGTGGGGTTTCTGTACGTGCTCGACCGCCGCAACGGCACCCTGATCACCCGGAGCGACGCCTACGTCCCGCAGGAGAACCTCTTCAAGGTCCCCACCCGGTCGGACTCGCTGGTGATCGCCCCGGGATCGGCCGGGGGCACCAACTGGTCACCCGGCGCCTACAGTCCGGCGACTCGACTGACTTATACCGCCGCGCTCGACTGGCCCATGGTGACGCGGGCGGACAGCGGCGCCGTTTGCCCGGCGGGCCATCTCTGCGTCGGCGGTTCGCTGGGTATTGGTCCCCAGGACACGGGTCGCAAGCAAGGGACGGTCGCGGCGCTGGACCCGGCCACCGGCAAGGTCCGGTGGCAGCAATGGACCCGGCTGCCCATGATCGGAGGGGTGCTGGCCACCGCGGGCGGGTTGCTGTTCGCGGGCCAGAGTGACGGCAGCTTCGATGCGTGGGACGCTGGCACCGGGGACCACCTCTGGCAGTTCCGGACCGGGGCAGGCTGTAACGCCGCGCCCATGACCTACCAGGCCCAGGGCCGCCAATTCGTGGTGATCGCCTGTGGCGGCAGCTTCATCTTACGCCGATCCGGCCTGCCCAGTCCCAGCGGAGGGACGTTGATCGCGTTTGCCTTACCGGAGGCGCCCGCCCGCCGATGAGCCGGTTGCTTCTCTGGCTCCTGCCGTTGCTCGCCGACCAGCCCCAGTCCCTGCCGCCCTGGATCTCGTGGGTCGCGGGCACCCGGACGGTCACCTTGAACCTCACCGCCGGAGCCACCTCGGCCAACGGCGGGTGGAACTTCAACGGCGCGTCGCACGGCGATCTCACGGTGACGGTCCCGGTCGGCGTCAAGGTCGTGGTCGATTTCGTGGTGAATGATGCCTCGGCCCCGCACTCGGTCGGTTTCGTGTCCCCGGAGGAGTCGATGCCGTCGTCCGGCGACGGCGTGACCTTCATCGCCCCCGGGGCCTTCAGCGCCCCCTTCGTGCGCGGGCTGGGCCGGGGCCAGACCCAGCGCTTCTCGTTCACGGTGGATCGGGCAGGCGGCTATTGGATGTTCTGCGGCGTGCCGCCCCATGGCGTGGGCGGGATGTGGAATCACTTTGTGGTCTCCGCGACGGCCAAGGGCCCATCGGTGCGGACGGCCAAGCGGAAATCATCCTGAGCCATTGACGCGTGGCGATCGCCGGGTGACGATTAGGTATCGGACCTCGGATCAGCCAGCCCAGCCGGGAATAGTCCATCGCCAATGCGGTTCACGACGGGAGAACGACCAATGCCCCTCATGCCCCCCATCAACATCAAGCGCTGGGTCGACGAGCACCGCGACCTCCTCAAACCGCCGGTCGGCAACAAGATGATCTGGCAGGACTCGGAGTTCATGGTCATGGTCGTGGGCGGCCCCAATCAGCGCAAGGACTATCACGTGGAAGAGGGGGAGGAATTCTTCTTCCAGCTGGAAGGGGACATCACGCTCCGCATCATCGAGGACGGGCAGGTGAAGGACATTCCGATCCGGGAGGGCGAGATGTTTCTCCTGCCGCCCGGGATTCCCCACTCGCCCCAGCGGCCGCCCAACACGGTCGGGGTCGTCATCGAGCGGCGGCGCCAGGAGGGCGAGCACGATCACCTCCGCTGGTTCTGCGAGAAGTGCGGTCAGGAGCTGCACGACGCCGAGTTCCAGCTGGTGGATCTGGGCAAACAGCTCAAGCCCATCATCGAGCAGTTCTATGCCACTGAGACCATGCGCACCTGCCGCCACTGCGGCCACGTGATGCAGGTGCCCGCGCCCCCCGCGGCGGCGGCGAAATAGGGGCGGCCTTGAACGGCACGCCAGAGCTCCGGATCGACCTTCATACCCACATCCTTCCGGAGCGCTGGCCCGATCTGCGGGAGCGTTACGGCTACGGCGGCTTCGTGGCGCTGGAGCACCACGCGCCCTGCCGGGCCCGCATGGTGATCGACGGTACTCCCTTCCGTGAAATCAGCGACAACTGCTGGAACCCGGCGCGCCGGCTGGAGGATTGCGACCGGGACGGGGTCCGGGTGCAGGTCCTCTCCACCGTTCCGGTGATGTTCGCCTACTGGGCCCGGCCGGCCGACGGCCTCGATCTCTCCCGACTGCTCAACGATCATATCGCCCGGGTAGTGGCGGATCATCCGGGCCGGTTCATCGGCCTGGGAACCATTCCGCTGCAGGACTCCTCATTGGCGGTGGGTGAGCTGGAGCGCTGTATCCGGGATCTCGGGTTTCCGGGCGTGCAGATCGGGACCCACGTCAACCAGCACAATCTCGACGACCCGGCCCTGTCCCCCGTCTGGGAGGCAGCCGAGACGCTCGGCGCCGCCGTATTCGTGCACCCCTGGGACATGGTCGGCAAGGACCGGATGGCTCGCTACTGGCTGCCCTGGCTGGTGGGGATGCCGGCTGAGACCTGCCTGGCGATCTGCTCGTTGATCTTCGGCGGAGTGCTGGAGCGCTTCCCCCGGCTGCGGATCTGTTTTGCGCACGGCGGCGGCTCGTTCGCCGGAACCTTCGGCCGGATCGCGCAGGGCTTCGCGGCCCGCCCCGATCTGGTCGCGGTCGACAACCCGATCCCGCCGCAGGAATACCTGGGGCGCTTTTTCGTCGACTCGCTGGTCCATGATGCCGACATGCTGCGGCTGCTGCTTCGGCTGGTCGGTCACGATCGGGTGGCGCTGGGCTCCGACTATCCCTTCCCGCTGGGGGAGTCGCCCCCGGGATGCCTGATCGACGGCATGCCGGATCTGTCGCCCGAGCTGAAACGGCGGCTGCTGGCGGAAACCGCGCTGGAGTTCCTGGGACGCTCGCGGGAGAGCTTCGCGTGAAGGCGACGGCTCTGTCGCTGGAGGAGTCCTTCGCGCGCGGGCTGGACGACGCCGACCCGCTGGCGTCCTACCGGCACGAGTTCGAGCAGCCGCGGGACCACGCGGGGAAGCCGCTGGTGTACCTGGTAGGGAACTCGCTGGGCCTGATGCCCCGGGCGGCGCGGGCGTTGGTCGACCAGGAGCTGGAGGACTGGGCTCGGCTTGGCGTGGATGGACACATGCAGGCCCGGACTCCGTGGTACTCATACCACGAGGTGTTTCGCGAGACCGGGGCCCGGCTGGTGGGTGCGCGGCCGGGGGAAGTGGTCATGATGAACTCCGTCACGATCAACCTGCACCTGATGCTGGTGACCTTCTACCGGCCCACCGCGGAGCGATCCAAGGTCCTGATGGAGGACCAGGCCTTTCCGTCGGATGCGTATGCGGTCGCGACCCATCTCGCCGCCCGGGGCATCGATCCCGCCAGCCGGATCGTGACGCTGCGCCCCCGATCGGGTGAGGCGGCTCTCCGCACCGAAGACATCGAGTCGGTGCTCCAGGAGCAGGGCCCGGAGATCGCCCTGGTGCTGTTGGGCGGTGTCAACTACTACACCGGACAGCTCTTCGAACTGGAACGGATCGCCCAGGCGGCCCACCGGCAGGGCGCCCTGGTCGGCTACGACCTGGCCCACGCGGCAGGGAACGTCGCGCTCTCGCTGCATGATTGGGAGGTGGATTTCGCCGTCTGGTGTTCCTACAAGTATCTCAACGCCGGTCCCGGCGCCGTGGGTGGCTGCTTCGTGCACCAGCGCCACGGCCGGAATACGGCGCTGCCGCGCTTCGCCGGCTGGTGGGGCAACGATCCGGCGACCCGGTTCGAAATGCGGGCCCAGTTCGTCCCTCGCGAAGGAGCCGACGGATGGCAGGTGAGCAATCCTCCCATCCTGGGCATGGCGCCGCTCCGCGCCTCGCTGGAGCTGTTCGACCGGGCGGGGATGGCCGCGCTCCGCGCGAAGTCCGAATCGTTGACCGGCTATCTCGAGGCGCTGCTCCTGGGTATTCCGGAGAGCCCGATTCGGATCCTGACCCCGTCGGATCCGGCCGCCCGGGGTTGCCAGTTGTCGCTGCATGTGCCGGGGGGTCGGTGGCTGCACGACCGGCTGCGGGCCGGCGGGATCGTAACCGACTACCGCGAGCCCGATGTGGTCCGCATGGCGCCGGTGCCGCTGTACAACAGCTACCATCAGGTGTGGCGCACTGCCCAGGCGGTCCGGTCGGCGCTGGCTCATGGCTGATCGCGTCACAGTCGTGGGCGCGGGACTGGGTGGTTCCCTGATGGCCGCGCTGCTGGGTCGCGAAGGACGGCGGGTGGAACTGGTGGAGCGCCGGCTGGATCCGCGTCAGACCCAGGCCGAGGAAGGGCGCTCGATCAACCTGGCGCTGTCGGAGCGAGGCCTGTATGCGCTGGCCCAGGTCGGTCTGGCCGATCGGGTGCTGGCCCACGGAGTTCGGCTCTCGGGTCGGATGATGCACGGACTCGATGGCCGGCTCACCTTCCAGCCTTATGGGCGGGGGGGGCAGGGGATCAACTCGGTCTCGCGCACCGATCTCAACCGCACCCTGCTGGACGCGGCGGAAGGGGAAGCCGGCGTCCGGGTCCGCTTCGGTCTGCGGTGCGACGAGGTGGATCTGGACA
>DASWKS010000323.1:0-4279 GCA_036396495.1 Gemmatimonadales bacterium | reverse complement strand
GAAGGGGGTACCTCACCATCCGGCCCCGGCGGCAACCTCACAAGCGGCGAGGCAAAGTCGCCCCGGGCATCAAGGACCCAAGGTGGAAAACGAGCGACCCCACAAAAGATCCGCTGCATCCGTGGCATCCGAACTATCCGTTTCAACCCTGGGACATAGATCCCGCCAAGCAGCTCTCGGACCGCGGGGGGCCTACTGCCCCGCCAGCCACGCAGCGCGCAACCGGCGCGCCCGGTCCGAGGCGCCCGTGATCTCTGCGATCCGCACCACCGGCCGGTCGAACCCGGCCAGCACCACGGTAGCCGTCACGCGCCTGCCGCGGGACCGCTCCACCTCCACCCGCACACTGTCGCCCAGCCGCATCCGGTTTCTCAGTTCACGGAATGCCGTCGCGTCTGCGACCGGCGCCCCGTTTACTGCCCTGATCCGGTCACCGCTGTGGAGTCCGGCCCGGCCCCACGCGCTGCCAGGGTCGGTCAGGATGAGCCGAGCTCCGCCGCCGGGAAGGTCGGCCGCGAACACCCGCAGATCGGGTACCGGCTTGCCCTCCCGGTCGGTGCTGGGGACCCGGCTCACCTGGGCCCGCAGTCCCACCAGGCCGAGATAGCGGTTGAAGTCGACCGGATTCCCGGCTCGCACGTGGCGGTCGAAGAACGACCGGACCGTGCAGCCGCACACGTCCGCGATCGCGCGCTCGACCCCTGCCCCGGTGAACCCGCGCTCCCCCGAGAACCGATCCAGCATCAGCCGCATCACGTCTTCCAGGGTACGGCGGCCGGACGTCGCGTCTCGGACGATGAAATCCAGCATGGTACCGAGCACCTCGCCCTGGAGATGGGTGCTGGCGTCGTAGTCGCCCAACGCACCGGGGCCGCCGCCGTAGGCGACCACGCTCACGCTCTCGGCCGAGAAGTGAGCGTTGCCCGGCCGGCTGAGATAGCGTCCGATGACCCCCTCGAGGTGGCTCACCCGGGTCGAATCGAACACGGGAAGCCCGGCCCGCCGGAGCAGCAGGTCGGCGTAGTAGATGGTGAGTCCCTCGCTCCACCAGAGCCCGCGCGAGCGGGGCGGTGTCCGATAGCTCACGTCACCGTACTCGACCGGGCGGATCCGCATCAGGTTCCAGGTATGGAAGTACTCGTGCGCCGCTTCGGCGAAGAAACCGGTGGGGTCTTCCGCCAGCTTCACGCTTCGGGCTCCCAGGCTCACCGAGTTCATGTGCTCCAGCGAGCCGAGCCCGCCGTCCTGGAGCTGGAACAGGTACTCGCGGTAGGGCAACCGACCGAAGAATGTCTCGGCCTGGCGCGCCAGCCTGGTCAGACCGTCGACCACGGCGGCGGTATCGAACGGGGTCGCGTCGGGCAAGGGCCAATACACCACCCGATGCGGCACGCCGTCCACCCCAAACCGCCAGCTCCGGAGCCGCCCCACCAGCATCGGCGAATCGGTCAGCACGAACGCACTGGGCGCGAAGAAGGTGCGGGGATCAGCGGTGGGAGTGAGCCCGGTGGCCACGTCCCAGCCGGCGGGGAGCTCGAGGGTCACGTGGGCCGGAGCGAGCGTCGCGCCGACCACGTACATCAGCGTGTGCGGTCCCCCGATCAGCCCGCCGGTCGGCGCCAGGAACGGCCGCCAGCCGGCGCGCCGAGGGCCCTCGTTAGGCAGCCGGACCCGATAGCGGACCGTGCTCTCGCCACCGGGAGCCACCACCCGCCAGAGCGTGCTGTCCAGCGTTGTGATGCTGCCCCCGTTGGGTGCCGTCACCTCGGCCGCCTCGACGTAACGCCAGTAGCGATCGTCGTATTCCGGGTGGGTCACCATCGCAAGCCGCAGCGTGTCAGGGGCGTTCCGGATCCGGAGCTCGACCCTTACGGAGGAGAGGTCGGTGGAATCCACTCGAAGGGTGTACCCGAGCACCGGCTGCGAGCGTCCGGCCCGTACGTCGACGGCCTCTGCGAAGTGGCGGTAGGGCGGCTGGGCCGCGGTGGTGCCGGTATGAAGGACGAACAGTGGCAAGACGATCCAGCGTGAGGGCATGGCCGAGCCTTGGGAAGTGGCTCCTCTATGATGCCGCCCGGGGCGGGGAGGTTGAGCCTACTCCTCCAGCGGATGGCGCCACCGCAGTCCCGGAAACCGCGCGTAATCCCGGTCGGTGGTGATCAACTCGCTGCCGGATTCGATCGCCAGGGCGGCCAGCCAGGCATCCGGAACCAGGTTGCCGCGAGCGGTGGCCTCGCGACATAAGCGGGTGAAGATGTCCCAGTGTCGAACCCCGGGCGCAATCGGAATGGCGGCAGGCACGGAACGATACCCCTCGGCGAACGTCAGGGCCACCGGGAGCGGAGTTGGCGGAGTGAAGATCCGGGGATGAGTGACGATCCTCAGAAATCCGGAGAGGATCAGGTCCGAGACTCCGAACGATTCGTCCGAGTTCACCTGCTCATTGAGCCAGACGGCGTACTTGCGATGGTCGGGTGCATCGGCACGGAAGGAATAGACCAGCACATTGACATCAACCAGCCGCATCGCCGCGGTCCATCAGATCGAGGAGCTCGGCTGTGTCGTCCAGATCCACGCCTGGCTGCAGGCCCTTCCCCGCGTAGGTTGGCAGGCGGACCCGCTCTCGCACCCGACCCTTCCCACGCCGCGCCAGCAGTCCGCGCAGGGCGTCCTCGATAACGGAGGTCAGGGTTCGCCCGGTTCGGGCCGCGTACTCCTTGGCCTGGCGGAGCAGCGCTTCGTCGAGCCGGACTGTCGTGCGCATGCATCAATACATATGCATCTGACATAAATATGTCAAGTGCCCCGGCATCGAGGATCAAAGGTTGGGGCGGATACTTCGGATGCAACGGATCGAACGGGTCCCTCTTTGTTTTACCCCCTCCCACTCCAACACAAAAACAAAAAGGGCTCTTCAGGCTTTCGAGTGGGTTGCCTGAAGTGTTCCGGGATACATGTCCAGGCCTCCCAGGTGGAAGTAGATCGCGTGACGGAAACGCTGGCGACTGCGGAAGCCGCAGGCCATTCGCTTCAGGCGCTGTATCTGGGTGTTCAGGGCCTCGGCGCGGGCGTTCGTGACACCCGCCACGATCGCGTTGAGGATCCCCTCCAAGTGTTTCCGGATCGACCGAGCCACCTTTCGCATCGGCTCCAAGCGGCAGCGTAGTGCCCAGGCGAGCCAGCGCTTCCAGGCCTTGGCCGCCCAGGCCCGGGTTCGAAAACGCCAGAGGGACATGGCCAGTTGCTTGAGGGCCCACGCCCGGGCCGTCTTCAGCGTGCTCTGCCGCAGCGGCGCGAAGGCCCGCCACCGCTGGGCATCCATCGACGCCGGATTGGTCAACCACCAGTAGCGGGTGCCGGTCAACCGATGGTCCGCGGCGGCGCGCCGCTGGTGGTGCTCCCGGCGCCGCACCCGGTCGACCGCATCGCCCAGCCGCTGGGCGACGTGGAACTTGTCAAAGGCGATTTTCCGCTCGGCGTCCGGGACCCAACGGCGCGTGGCCGCGATATAGGGCCGCCACATATCCATGCAGATCACCTTGAGGGCGGCCCGCTGAGCCCGGGTCAACCCCGCATAGAAGCCGGCCAGGCTGGCCGCTTCATGCTGATCCTCGACGTGCACCACCCGACTCGTCTGGAGATTGCTCACGACCGTCACGTACTCGTGCCGCTTGCGAAAGGACGTCTCGTCCACGCCGACGTGGGTCAGCGACAGCGGCCGTCGCCGCGCCAAGCCCCGCTGCACGGCCCGGGCTTGGATGCCGTCGACTTCATCCCAGCTGAGCCGCAGCTGCCGGGCGACCGCCGCCAGGCTGGCCACCTGCAGCCAATCGATGACCAGCGCCTCGAAGAGCGCGGTGAACCGCGCCCCGGGTTCGGCCCACGGGACCGGAATCTGTTGCACCCCATGGCGGGGGCACTGCACGCGCGGGATCTCGGCGATCACCACCGTGCGGTATTGGCACGTATCCAGATGTCGCCAGCGCCGCTCCCGGCGGTCGTAGCCCGAGACCGGCGCCCCGCAGGTCGGGCACTGCAGCACCGTTCCATCCCGACCGACCCGCACCAGAACGTCGCCGGCCTCCAGCCGCAGTTCCACCTGCTCCACCTGCCACGGGGCTCCAATTCCCAGGATGCGGGCGTAGAGATCGGTATCGTGCATGCTCCGAACATACCTTCGGAGCTGACACCTGCTTACCCTTCACCCACCCGAAAGCCTGAAGCGCCTCAATTGTCAATCGTCAGTGGCTTTCACAATCCGTTTAGCGGGCCGGCAGGC
>DASWKS010000322.1:0-3979 GCA_036396495.1 Gemmatimonadales bacterium | reverse complement strand
TGTCGGGCGCCAGCGCGATGGCACGCTCGGCCAGGGCCAGTGAGCGAGCGGCCATGGAGTAGGAGGCGAGATCGCCCCGGTAGCCGTACCACATGTAGAGAGCGTAGGCCGAGGACAGGTCGGTCAGGGCCCGGACATGGGAGGGATCGAGCCGGATGGCCTGCTCGAACTCGGCCATGGCCGACGCGACCCCGGCCCGGGTGCGGCGGTTCATCCCGGCCCGCCCGCGGATATACGCCAGCTCGGCCGCCGGAATCCGGGATCGCTGGAGCGGCGTGACCCCGGTCAGCGTGTCGGTGGCGAGCAGCCGTTCGCTCACCAGGCGCGCGACCCGTTCCTGCTCCTCATCCAGGCGCATCCGCCGGACGTCGAACCGTTCGGACCAGCGCAGCTGCTCGCCGGCCACCCGCATGAGCTGTACTTCCACCCGGTAGCCCTCGCCGAACGGCCGGATCGACGACGTGATCAGGTGTTCCACTCCCAGGGCATCCCCGATCTGGCGGCGGCCGACCCCGGTGATCATTGCATCGGGCGGCGCCAGCGCCACCCGCAATCCCGGGATCTGCTGCAGCTCGTGGTTGAGCTCTTCCTGGAAGCCGCGGGCAAAGACCAGGGCCGTGGTCGTGTCGCCCACGATTTCCATGGGCAGGACCGCGAGCGACCGGATGGCATCGCGCCCCAGCACCAGGCCGCGCCCGATCGCGACCGTAGCGGCCACCGCCACCAGCGCGATCGCCGCGAAGACGGGAGCCCGGACCCGGGCCCAGAGCGACCGGGGCGGCGCCTCGCTCGCCACCTGGGTGCCGGAGAGCGGCAGGCAATCGAGCGCATCGACCAGCTCGCGCGCCGCCTGCCAGCGATCGCCCGGTGACTTGGCCAGGCAGCGCATCACCACTCGCGACAGGGCCAGGGGGATGTCGGGGTTGCTGGTATGGATCGGGGTGGGCACCTCGCTCAGATGGGCTGCCACGATTTCGTGCGGCACATCGCTCTCGAACGGCAGTCGGCCGGTCAGCATCTCGTACCCGACGACGCCCAAGGAGTAGATGTCGACCCGGTGGTCGGCGTTGGGATCGCCGGCCGCCTGCTCCGGGGCCATGTACGCCGGAGTTCCCACCACCGTGCCGGGCATGGTGATCCAGGCCTGATCCCCGGCGGGCTGGGTGAGCGCCTTGGATATGCCGAAATCGGTGACCAGGGCGTGGCCGCCGGCCAGCAGCACGTTGCCGGGCTTGATGTCGCGGTGCACGATGCCGTGCTCGTGCGCCAGCGCCAGCGCGTCGGCCACTCCACGCATGATCCGGACGGCCAGCACCGGCGGGAGCCGGCCCTCCCGATCCAGCGCCACCCGGAGGCTTTCACCCCGGACGAACGGCATGGTGAAATAGGGAAGCGCTTCACCGCGATCGCCCCGGAGGGTCCCGACGGTGAGCACCGGAATAATGTTGGGATGGTGGTACCGCGCGGCGTGGAGGATCTCGAGCCGGAACCGCTCCAGACTCACCCCCGCGACCATTTCGGGCGGCAGCACCTTGACCGCCACCTCCCGCCCGAGCGCAACCTCCTCCGCGCGGAAGATGCGCGACATACCGCCGCCCAGGATTTCCTCGTGCACGCGATAGGCGGCGCCCAGCGCCGCCTGAATCTGATCGCGCAGATCCGCCAGACCGACCTCCGTCAGTTGACCCCTACCCTTCCCTTCACATCGGCGATCAGTTTGGCCGGATCGTATCCTACGCCGTCCTTGAAGATGGTCACCCCGTTGCGGATCGCGGCCGGGTCCGCGGCGAGGTCGCCGCGCAGGAGCATCAGATCGGCCAGCTTGCCGGCTTCGATGGTGCCGAGCTCCTGGTCCGCTCCCAGGACCTTGGCGCCGTTGAGACTGACGATCTGGACCGCCTCCTCCGGGCTGAAGCCGGCTTCGCGCAGCAGCTCATAGCCCCGCTGGTCTCCGAAGCCGGGCAGGGCCCCGCCATTGCCGGTCGGATCCACGCCCGCGGCCATGAGCCCGCCGGCCTTGACGAACTCGCGCTCGAACTGCATGGCACGCTTGAATGCGGCCTCGGAAAAGAGGTAATCCTCGCCGGCCGCATCGATCCGCTTGCGATCCTGCAGGTAGCGCTCTCGGACTTCCGGCGCCATCGCGTCGAGGGTGCGCTGATCGGTGACCGGCCGCCGGGGGACAAAAGCCTCGAACACCGGCAAGGTCGAGGTCATGGGGATCCGCTTGGAGACCAGCGCGCTGATGGTGGCTTTGGCGGTGGGCCCGGCCGGGTCGGCCTTGGCCACGACACCATAGGCATCGGTCGGGCAGACATCGACCGGTTTGTCGGCGTAGAAATCGGTGGCCGTGAGCATCCCATGCTCCAGGTTGTCGATGCCCAGCGCCACCGCTTCCTGGTAGCTCACCGAGCAGAGGTGGCCGGTGACCTTCATCCCGAGCTTGTGGGCCTCGTCGATGGCCGCCTTCAGCTCCGCCCGCCGCACATCGGTATATGCCTTGATCCAGGTGGCGCCCTCGTCGTGCCAGTACCTTACGAAGCGTCGCGCGGCCTCGGGGCTGGTGACCATGGCCTGGGTGGGACTCTGGTTGGCCGCGCCGGTGAGGTAAGGCGCAGTGACGTGGACCCGGGGACCGGGCATCTGGCCTCCGTCGACCTTCTGCTTGACGAACAGGTCGCCGTAGGCCGAGGAAGCGCCGGTGGTCCGGATGGTGGTCACCCCCGACGCCAGATAAAGCCGCGGAGCGGTGTAGGTGGCCTGCGCCGCCCGTCCGCCGCCCGCGGTGTAAAACAGGTGATCGTGCATCCCGACCATACCGGGAATCACGGTGTGGCCGGTGCCGTCGATTA
This sequence comes from Gemmatimonadales bacterium, assembly GCA_036396495.1. Taxonomy (GTDB): domain Bacteria; phylum Gemmatimonadota; class Gemmatimonadetes; order Gemmatimonadales; family GWC2-71-9; genus SZUA-320. The sequence continues at coordinate 1,127 of DASWKS010000322.1, read as the reverse complement.
CCCGGGCATCGGCCGGCGGCTTGATCTGACCGGTGGGACCGACCTCGGCGATCTTGTTCCCCCGGATTATCACGGTCTGGTTCTCGCGGGCCGGACGCCCGGTGCCGTCGATGAGCTTGACCCCGGTGATCGCGATGACCGGCGCCTCCACCGAGACGTATTTCTGCACTCCCGGCGACCGGGTCTGCCCGGCGAGTGATACCGCGGTGGCAAGAGTGGCCGTGACGCCGGCCAGCATGGTCCGAATCATTGCTTCCCTCCTGGTTGAGTCACGGCGACACGTCGAATGCCATCACCATACCCGCATGCAGGTGCTCGGCGATGTGGCAGTGCAGCATCCAGCGTCCGGGATTGGAGAGCTCCAGCAGGAGATCCACGGTCCCTCCGGCCGGCAGGAGCACCGTGTCTTTCCAGACCAGATTGTCGTTGGGAACCTCGTTCACCGCAAGCACGAGAAAGCGCTGGCCGTGAATGTGCACCGGGTGCTGCATCCCGTGGAAGACCGTGCGGGCGTTCCCCAACCGCAACCGGACCCGATCGCCCACCCGGAACCGCCAGGAGACATCCATGTTCTCTTGCCCGGTGGCGGGGTCCCGCAGGATCCAGCGGACCTCCCGGGCGGTCGAGGCCCAGTTCATCCCGGGCATGGTTCCACTCCATTCGACCGGGTTGAAGAACACCGAGTCCTTCCGCATCAACCGATCGGCCACATACGGGAGCTGGGCCTCCATCATCAGCAGGAGCTCCCGGGCCGGGAGCCGCTTCGACCCCTCCACTGCCTCGCGGACTTCCCGGGTAGTGGCGCTATCGACCCGGAGCCGATCATGGCCGCTCAACGGGCCGGCTGGCTCGCCCTCCACCTGGATTACGCCCAGCGTATCGGCTTCGCTGAAGTAGCGGCCGAATAGATGGTCGATGGCCCGCACCTGGTTCTGCAACACCACCCGGCCGGGCCGGTCGAACCGCACCTGCACCACGTAGCGCTCGGCGGGACCCAGCACCACGCTTTCGACCCACTCCTCCCGCTCGAACGGGCCCAGATCGGACCCGGCCAGCTTCATTCGGGCGCCGAGGAAGGACAGGTTGAAGGTGCGGGTGTTGGAGGCGTTGGTGAAGTAGAACCGCAC
>DASWKS010000321.1:0-6153 GCA_036396495.1 Gemmatimonadales bacterium | reverse complement strand
GGGAAGTGCCGGGCAAAGTCCTCCCGGAGTCGCACCGCGTGCTCGGCCAGATAGCGGTCGAGATCCTCACGCGAAAACGCCAGGTAGCGCTGCCGGAACTTGTGCTCGCCGGCCTGGGCGAACTCGGCCCCGACGAAGCAGCCCGTGGCCAGCAGATCCGGTACGTGGCGGATCAGGACATAGGCGATGTACTGATCGACCAGCTCGGGCGCGACGTCGACGGTCACCTCGTAGGCGATCATCGGGCTCATAGGGCGATCCGAGTCTTGCGTGTGGGTTCAAGCGAGCCACTTCGCGAACACCGGTCCCAGGTCCACTCCGACGGGCCCGCCCACCAGGCGCGGCAGCTCGTCGAGCCGGAAGCCGCGCCGCTCGCGGGCCGACCACTGCAGCATGGCGCGGAGCGCGTCGCGCAGGCCTTTGGATCCGGCCGAGCCTTGCCGGATCCTGGCATCCACCGCCTCCGCCAGCAGGGCGCCCCGGCAGAAGAGCGCCTGGCCGGTGCGGAAGTCTTCGCTGTACTGGGTCGAGCCGACCCGCGACAGGGACACCAGGGGCGTCGCCCGGAAGAGGCCCGGAAGGGTCGACAGGGTCTGGGCCAGTCGCTCCAGCTGGCGGGCGCGATATGCTCCCTTCTCGGCCGGCGCCGCGCCGGCCGCCAGCGCATCGATCGCAATCCAGCGGGCGAAGCCCTCCGAGAACCAGATGGTATCGAGCACCGGCGGCAGCTCCCACCGGAACGGGAAGTACCCTTCACCGTAGACCCGCTTGGGAATCCACGAATGGGCGATATGATGCGCGTAGTTGAACCGGCTCCGCTCCCGATCCTCGGCCGAGGATCGCGCATTCAATGACCGGCCGCGCTCCATGAAGTACGTCGAGCTGTCCAGGTGCTCCATGCTGAAGCCGTACCGGTGGTCGGGCGAGACGGGACGGAGGTACTCCACGATGGCCGAGTAGTGGGGAAAGGGGGCGCCGCCGAACCACTCCACCACCAGCCGGAAGGCACTCTCGATCAGGGCGCCTTCCATGTTGAGGTCGGCGGGTCCTTCGGCGTAACCCGCCAGAAACAGCGGTCGAGTACCGGCGAGCTGCCGGATCTGGACCGCCGATCCGAGCAGGATCTGAGAGTCCGCGGCCGCGTAGAAATCGGACGCATTGAACGATTGGGGTCCGGGCCAGGGCTGCCCCGTGGGCGACAGGGTGGAGAAAACCGGCCAACCCACCGGCCCTCGAACGTCGATCCGGACCGGTACGGCCTCCTGTCCGTCCAGATACCCCAGCGCCGAATAGCCCAGGAGACAGAGGTAGCTTTCCCGCGCTTTGGACGCGTCGGAGGCGGCGAACACCCTCTCTTCCATGCGGTTCACGTCAACCACATAGCGAATCCACTGGATACTGGCACCTGGGCGCCCCACCCGCCAGCGGGGCCCATCCAGGCGTCGAATCGGGAGCTGCTCCCGCATCGGACTCCAGGCCCTGACCCCTCGGACGAAATCGTCATAACGGGCCATCCCGTATCCCATGGGAATGGCCCGAGGCATCACCAGTTCGACCGGTCCGACGTGCGGCACCGGCGGCGACATGGTCACGACCAGCCGGCCCTGAGCGTCGGCATCGTAACGGAGGTGGTACACCATCCGGTCGGACCCCTGCGACAGAAATCCGCTGCGCCGAGGCCACAGGCCGCCGGCCAGCGCGGCCGCGTTCAGCCCCAGAAACGCCCGTCGCCCTATGGGGTGCATGACAGCAACCCTCTGAGTTGATGGTCCAAGTCTACGGCTGGCGCAATTGAGTTGCCAGAGAACCCGGTCTCCTATATTCAGGGACCATGTTCCCCTACCGGGACGACAATCCCACCGTTCTGCCCCCGGTTGCCACTGTGGCGATCATCATCGCCAACGTTCTGGCCTGGGTCCTGATCCAGGGTTTGGGGTCCGAGCCCGCGCTGACCCGCTCGGTCTGCACCCTGGGTCTGATCCCGGGCGAGCTGCTGCACCAGGTCGAAGCGGGAACCAGAGTACGGCTCGGCCCGGCGGCGGACTGCATCCTGGGAGGCACACCGACCTGGTACACACCCGTCACATCGATGTTTCTCCACGGCGGGTGGTTGCATCTGATCGGCAACATGTGGTTTCTCTGGGTCTTCGGGAACAACATCGAAGACTCGATGGGGCACCTGCGCTACATCCTGTTTTACCTGATCTGCGGCCTGGGAGCCGCGGCGGCGCAAATGGTCGTCAATCCGGCCAGCACCATCCCGATGGTGGGCGCCTCGGGTGCCATCAGCGGCATCATGGGCGCCTATATCGTGCTCTATCCCAGGGTTCGGGTGCACATGCTGGTGTTCCTGGGGTTCTTCATCACCACCATCGCGGTGCCGGCCTGGGTCATGTTGGGCTACTGGTTCCTGTTGCAGGTCCTGGGCGGACTGCCGGCGCTGGCCCAGGAAAGCGGCGGGGTGGCCTTCTGGGCCCACGCCGGTGGTTTCATCGCGGGGATGGTGCTGATCTGGCTCTTCCGCAATCGCACCCTGGTCGCCCGGCGGACCAAGTTGGTCTCGCCCTACGGGTGGGGGTGAAGCTGGTCGAAGGCGGTCGAAGGCGGTCGAAGGGGTCGAAGCGGGCCAGATCTCCTTGCCGATTGCGACCTCCTTCGACTCCTTCGACCGCGTGACAGGGCTCGAAACGTACGGTAGTTTCGAGATGTGACTGCCCCCACCCGGAAGCCCCGCTACGCCGCGTCCGCGGGCTCGCGAGCGGTGGCGCCGGTGCATCCACCGGCGGGCCTGGAACGCAATCCGGGGATTCCGCTCGACCTGGCCTGGGTTCGTGACATACGGATCAACCGGAGCGCGGTGGAGCGCCGCGCCGCGACCCTGGTCACCCGCCGCAGCGTCAAGCTGGACTGGCAGGTGGCGTGGTTGCTCCGGGCGGTGACGCTGATGGATCTCACCACGCTGCAGGGCGATGATACGCCCGGACGGGTACGACGTCTCTGCGCCAAGGCCCGACAGCCGGTCCGAGCCGATCTGCTGGAAGCGCTCGGCGCCGGGTCGCTCGACATCACGGTGGCTGCGGTCTGCGTGTATCACGCATTCCTCGAAACCGCCCAGCGCGCCCTCGAGGGCAGCGGCGTCCCGGTGGCGGTGGTGAGTACCGGATTCCCGGCGGGCCTGACCCCCTTCCGGCTCCGGTTGAGTGAAATCGAAACTTCGGTCGAAGCCGGCGCCGACGAGATCGATATCGTCATTACCCGAGGGCACGTGCTCACCGGCAGCTGGAAAGCGCTCTACGACGAGGTTCGCGCCTTCCGCGACGCCGCCGGCCCGGCCCACCTCAAGACCATTCTCGGCACCGGCGAGCTGGGCACGTTGCGGGATGTCGCGCGGGCCAGCGCGGTGTGCATGATGGCGGGTGCGGATTTCATCAAGACCAGCACCGGCAAGGAATCGGTCAATGCCACGCTTCCCGTCGGCCTGGTGATGGCGCGCTCCATCCGGGACTACCGGGAGCGGACCGGATGTCTGGTGGGGCTCAAACCGGCAGGCGGAATCCGGACCGCGAAACAGTCACTCGACTGGCTGGGACTCTTGAAAGAGGAGCTGGGTGATCGCTGGCTCCGTCCCGACCTGTTCCGCTTCGGTGCCAGCTCGCTGCTGGCCGATATCGAGCGCCAGCTCGAATACGCCGCGACCGGGGCGTACTCCGCCTTCCATCGTCATCCGCTGGCGTGAGACCTGGTGTCGCGACACCTGGCTTCCGTCATCCGTCATTGAGCCACTGACATGCCAAGCATTCCCGAGCTGTTCGAGTCCATGGCCTGGGGTCCGGCCCCCGAGGCGCCGGCGCGCGCCAACGCGTGGCTCGATTCTCACGACCGGAAGTTCGGCCACTTCATCAACGGCCGGTTCGTTCCACCCCAGAGCGGTGAGTGGTTCGAAACCATCAATCCCGCCACTCGGGAACCCCTGGCCCAGGTGGCGCAGGGGTCGTCCGACGACATCGATGCGGCCGTCCGCGCTGCCCGGGTGGTGCAGCAAGCGTGGTGGGCGATCGGAGGACACGGCCGAGCCCGTCACCTGTACGCCCTGGCCCGTCACATCCAGAAACACAGCCGGCTGTTTGCGGTGCTCGAGTCGATGGACAACGGCAAACCGATCCGGGAATCGCGCGATATCGACATCCCGCTGGTGGCCCGTCACTTCTATCACCACGCGGGTTGGGCCCAGCTGATGGAGCAGGAGCTTCCTGGATACCAGCCGGTGGGCGTGGTGGGTCAGATCATCCCCTGGAACTTTCCGCTCCTCATGCTGGCGTGGAAGATCGCTCCCGCCATTGCGCTCGGAAACACGGTGGTGCTCAAGCCGGCGGAGTTCACCCCGCTCACGGCCCTGCTGTTCGCCGAGATCTGCCGCGAAGCCGGGCTGCCGGAGGGTGTGGTCAACATCGTCACCGGTGAGGGGAAGACTGGCGCGGCACTGGTGGACCATCCCGGCGTCGATAAAATCGCCTTCACCGGATCCACCGAAGTGGGCCGGATCATCCGGGTGGCGACCGCAGGGAGCGGCAAGAAGCTGTCGCTGGAGCTGGGAGGAAAGTCGCCTTTCCTGGTCTTCGAGGACGCCGACCTGGACAGCGTGGTCGAAGGCGTGGTCGACGCCATCTGGTTCAATCAGGGGCAGGTCTGTTGCGCCGGCTCCCGAATCCTGGCGCAGGAGAGCATCGCCCCGCAGCTGGTGACCAAGCTCAAGGCCCGGATGGAGACGCTCCGGGTCGGCAACTCGCTCGACAAGGCGGTCGACATCGGCGCCATCGTCGCTCCGGTCCAACTGGAACGGATCGAGAGCCTGGTCGCCAAGGGGCGGGCCGAAGGCGCGAACCTGTGGCAGCCCTCCTGGAGCTGTCCCACCGACGGCCTGTTCTATCCACCCACTCTGTTTACCGAAGTGGAGCCGGCCGCAACCATCGCGCAGGTAGAGATTTTCGGCCCGGTGGTGGTGCTGATGACCTTCCGTACCCCGGCCGAGGCGGTGGAGCTGGCCAACAACACCCGCTACGGGCTGGCCGCCAGCATCTGGAGCGAGAACATCAACCTGGCGCTCGACATCGCGCCCCAGGTCAAGGCCGGGACAGTCTGGGTGAACTGCACCAACGTCTTCGACGCGGCCAGCGGCTTCGGGGGCTATCGCGAGAGCGGGTTCGGGCGCGAAGGCGGGCGCGAGGGGCTCTGGGAATACCTCAAACGGTCGGAACAGTCGGACGGGTCGGAACAGTCGGTCGTTCGCTCCAGCCGCCCGTCCGACCCGACCGACTCGTCCGACCTGACCGACCAGGTGGAGATCGACCGTACCCCGAAGCTCTACATCGGCGGGAAGCAGGTCCGGCCCGACTCGGGCTACTCGCTCTCAGTACTCGACTGGCGAGGCAAGCAGGTGGCCGAGGTCGGGGCGGGGAACCGCAAAGATGTCCGCAACGCGGTCGAAGCGGCCCACCAGGCTCAGCCGGGCTGGGCCCGGGCCACGGCCCATTTTCGGGCCCAGGTGCTCTACTATCTGGGTGAGAACCTGGCAGCCCGGGCCGGAGAATTCGGGCATCGCATCGCCTGGTTCACCGGCGTGTCCGCCGACGATGCCCGGCGTGAGGTCGATGCCGCCGTCTCTCGGGTCTTCAGCTACGCGGCCTGGGCCGACAAATGGGAGGGAGCGGTCCACCCCACTCCCTTCCGCAACGTCACGCTCGCGATGAAGGAACCGATCGGCGTCATGGCGGTCGTCGCTGCCGAGTCGCCTTCGTTGCTCGGGCTGCTGTCGGCCGTCCTGCCCGCCATTACCGCGGGGAACGCCGTGGTCGCGGTGCCGAGCGAACGCTGGCCGCTGCTCGGCACCGACTGCTACCAGCTGTTCGATACCTCCGACCTGCCGGGCGGAGTGATCAACCTGGTCACCGGCAAGCGGGACGAGCTCGCCGGCGTGCTGGCCGCCCACGACGACGTGGACGGGATCTGGTACTGGGGCACGCTGGCCGGCTCGGCCCACGTGGAAAAGTGGTCGGCCGGGAACATGAAGCGGACCTGGGTGGACTACGGGAAAGGGCTGCCCTGGTTCAACCGGGCCGAGGCGGAGGGTGAACGGTTCCTGCGCGAGGCCACCCA
>DASWKS010000320.1:0-3661 GCA_036396495.1 Gemmatimonadales bacterium | reverse complement strand
GCCCCGGCCGAGAAGGGCACCGAGCGCCGGTCCTCCGGTAGCGAGAGTTCCAGTGCCCCGGTTTCATCAGCTCGCAGCAACCAGGCCTCCCGCAACGCGCCGGCGAAGACCCAGCGCCCCTCAACGGGAGATTCCGTGATGTTGTAGCAGCGGAGAACCAGGCCTTCACCCTGCTCCGCTCGTTTGATGGCCGACAGGACCAGTCCGTCGCCCTCCAGTTGGATCCCGTCGTCGCGCTCCGGCTGTGCTCCCGCGTTCCTGGCGTAGCGGCGAAAGAACCCGGATTGCACTGGCAGGAACGCATCCTCCCAGAGCTCCATCAGTCGGTCCGGCCGATCCAGATCCGCTTCGCCGATCGGTACCACGGCCAACTGCACGCTGTGATCGCCCGGCTCCTGGGCCAGCGGGGTGGGCTGGGGCCAGCCGGCATGGCCGGGCCGTTCGGGCAGATCCGGTTTCGACAGCTCCCCGACTGACCGAATCAGCGTGACCAGCAGGTCGCGATCGGCGGTCCACTCATACTGAAAGAATCCTGGCGCGAGGATCGCCAGCCCGCGGGTGTACTCCGCCGCGGCGGCGAAACGATGGGCCGGAGCGGTCGGATCCGGAAGCTCGATCGACTCATGGCCCCGCTGCCGGTGGACCGGTGGCCTCAGCACCAAGCCGAACGCGGCCCCGGCGCACGCGTCCTCGCCCGCGCCGACGGGGAAACGGGCGCGCAGTCGATGATCCCGGGCACCGTTCTCGACGTCCAGCCGGAGCCGGAGGATCGGCGAATCGGCGTGGAGCACGGCGACCAGTCGGAATTCCAGATCCCCCTGGGTCGCCGATGCCATCGTCCAGCGAGTCTCGATGGCGCCCACGAGGGGTCCACCAGCAATGATGGCACGGGAACGATGGCGGCCACCCAGGGCGGTTCGACCGCGGCCCCGGGAGAAGGTGTAGCTGTCGCCCCCGTCCGGTTCGTCCTCCAGGACTCCGAGGCCGGGGTACCGTTCGCCGCTGCGGCGGTCTTCCAGGGTAATGACGCCGATGGGTGACACCCGGGCCGCGATGAGCCGGTTCGAGATCAGGTCGGGTTTTACGTCGAGGCCGCTGGCCCGGGGCAAGCCTTTCGCAGTCCTGAGATGGAACCGCCGCAGGGCGAGACCGGCGAGCGGTGGCGGCTGGAATGCCACGAAGACCCGATCGACCAGGTCCTGGTCGGGATAGTGGTGGTCCGCGTCGAGCCGCTCCTGGCCGGGGCGCATGCCGATCACCTGCAGGGGAAGCCGCTCTCCTGAAGCTGCTTCCAGCGCCACCGGCCGGTAGCCGGTTCCGGTAGCGGCAACGCGGCCCCCGGGCGGGCCCACCAGAACGTCGCTTCGAAAGAAGCTCAACTCGGCGGTGACGATTCCCCGGCGGATGCGGGCGCAGGGATTCCAGAGAATCAGTGCGGGCGAGCTCCGGTCGGGAAGGACCCGGGCCAGATCCGGATCGTGGCCGGCGAGGTCGCGCCAGGACCGGGCGCCGATTTCCCGGATCAACGCCTCCACACTACTCAGTCGAACGTCCTGCTCGCGGGCTACATCGTCGGCCGAGCAACCGCCCAGGGTGTCGTGGAACTGCGATTGTAGCAGCGAGCGCCAGGCGAGGCGCAGCACGCCGCGATGATCGATCCCTCCCCGCAGAGCCGAGAGCGTAGCGAGGGGCTCAGCCAGCCGCGACACGGTCAGTTCGGTGACGGAGTGCCGCCGCTTCATTCGCGTCCGGGTACCGTGGACGCCTTGCAGCACCCAGGCGTGATCGTCGATCCGGCGCAGCTCTCCCCCAAGAGCCGGGATGGCGGGGCCAGATTTCGCATGGCTCGGTCCGGCCTCCACGACCGACGCGAAGAACTCGGCCAGCCCGCTGATGCGAACCTCGTGCTCCGGTTCGAATGCCTGCAGCCGTTCTCGCAAGCCGGCCAGATCCGGAGCCGCCGCGTGGTGATCCGCCCCGACGAACACCGCCACCTGGCTGGTGACGCTCCGGGCGACCAGCTCCTTCCTCACGGCGGTCCATCGCGGGCGGAGATCCTGAACCGCCGTCGCCAGCTCGGCGCCGATCGAATACCCCTCCCGCGGCAGGTGGTACAGCAGCAACCCGCCGTCGGCGGGTGAACCCCAGTGATAGAGATCCCGGTCGGAGCCTCCGGGCCGGCCCACCCCGCGCCAGGCCACCCCGGCCTCGATACCGAACTCGCGAGCCAAGGCGGGCAACGCCCCCGGATGGCCAAAAGCATCCGGGCTGTACAACACGTCCAGGCGGCGGCCCCATCGGGCGGCATCCCGGCCGCCCTCGAGCAGGTTGCGGAGCAACGATTCGCCGGTCGGGATCAGCTCGTCGGCCAGCACGTACCAGGGGCCGATCTCGAGCGCGCCCCGTCCCACCTGCGCGGCCACGCGGTCGGCCAGGTCGGGTCGGGCCGCGAGGAAGTCTTCCACCAGCACGGTCTGGCCATCCAGGACGAACCGCGCCGCGGGCTCCTGTTCCAGCTGGAGCAGCAGGGCTTCGAGGACCGGTATCAGCCGGGCCTGAAACGCCGCGCGCGGCAGATACCACTCCCGATCCCAATGGGTGTGGGGGATCAGGTGGAACGTGAGGCGGGTGCTCACGAGTTCATTCAGAGATGATGCGAAGCTCGGCCCGCTCTTCCGGGCGGGAGGCACTAGGGTGGCCCAGCACCTGCCGCACGAACTCGTCCCACCAGTCGCGCTGAGGGTCCAGGTGCTTGAAACGCTCCAGGGCCGCCCAGGTGCGCTGGTGAATGGCCTGGGCCCGCTCAGCCGCCTGGTCTTGGGTGATGCCCTCGCGCTTGAGCCAACGACGGCCGATCTGGGCGTGGAGTACCTCGTCGGCCCAATCGTAGTCGTGGAAGTGGGCCGAGAGAGGGTCACCCGCGTCGACGGCGGTCTGGTACTCGAATCGCTTGCCGGTGTCCGCCGGCATGAGCGACTGCTCGATCGCGAACAACAGCGTCTGCCGCTCCAGCGGATCGGCGAACAGGTTGAGGCGAAGGGCAAAGCCGACGTTGAGCGGAATCCTGGTCCAATCGACGCCGCGGGCTTCGAAGGCCACACTGCCCATCATGGCGTGGCGCATTTCGTCCCACAGCTGGCGGGAAAAATCGAGCTGGAATTCCCACGGCTGGTCTTGCCGCTGCACCAGGATCGATGCCATCATCTCGGGCACGTCCATTTCCAGGGTCCGCTTGCACAGCAGCGCCAGATTGCGCTCTTCGGGCGGGACCCTGGGGTCGTTGTAGACCACATGGGGCGGGAACTCGAAGTTGTACTGGCCCGCGAAACGCTCATCCCGCCGGGGATGCAGGTCGGGCTCTGACGGCGAGGCTGACCGGGTCGGCGGCAACGGGCCGCCCTGGTGGGGCGGGGGACCCGCGATGTCGCCGGCGGCCTCGAGGTAGGCTCGAAGATGCTGCTGCCAGGCCCGCGCTCGGGCGGCGGCGGATGGGTCCCTCCGGGTCAGTGCGCCCAACGCCGTCCTGCCCCACTCGAGCGCCTCGTCGTGGTCCAGCAATGCCTGTCGAACGATACGCCGGGTGGGATGGTCCACCAGCGGGTTGGTGGTCTCGAGGTGTTCCCGGTATGCCTGGGCGAGTGCGGGCAGGACCACGCCATAG
>DASWKS010000319.1:0-3441 GCA_036396495.1 Gemmatimonadales bacterium | reverse complement strand
CGGCATCGCCGCCAACCAGCCCGGCGGCGCCTTCAACCTGGCCCACCTCTCCACCGAGGACGTCGAACGGATCGAGATCCTGCGCGGGCCCGCCAGCGTGCTCTACGGCTCCGATGCGGTGAGCGGCGTGATCCAGATCGTCACTCGGCGAGGCAAGGGCCGGCCCCGGCTGGACCTGTCGGCCCGGGTCGGCAGCTTCGGCACCGCCGACCTCGGGGCCCAGGCCGCGGGATCGAGCGGCCCGGCCAGTTGGTCGGCCGGAGTCACCCGTTTCACCAGCGACGGGATCTATCCCTACAACAACCGCTACCGGAGCCAGACCGCCTCGGCTCGTCTGGGGCTCACGCCGGATGAGCGCACCGACCTGGGACTGGCCGCGCGCTGGGGCGATCACCGAGCCCATTTCCCCACCGATTTCGCCGGCGTCCCGTCCGACACCAATCAGTTCAGCACCGAACGGGGCCTGAGCCTGAGCCTCGACGCCGGACGCCGGCTGGGTCGCGTGGTGGAGCTGCGGGTCCTGGCCGGCCTGTTCGACTCGGAGCAGGGCTTCGAGGATCGGAGCGATACCCCGGCCGACACGACCGGATTCGGCTTCGAGGGCTTTCGCACCGGCGAGGTGCGGCGCACCCTGCTCGACCTGCGCGCTCTGCTCCGGCCCACCGAACGGCTGACCCTCTCCGCCGGTGCGGAACGGGTGGACGAGCGGGAACGGCTCTCCAATCTCACCCGCTCCAACTTCGGCGACGGTGGGTTCGATGACGAGACCGAGTTCGAGCGCGACCGAGGGAACACCGCGCTCTACGCACAGGCCCTTGGGGCACTGGGAACCCGGGTCGATGTGCAGGGCGGGCTGCGCTACGAGGACAACCAGGTGTTCGGTGACTTCACCACCTGGCGGTTGGGCCTGGTCCTGCGGCCGGCTTCCGCGTTGCGCCTGCATGGAGCGGGCGGTTCCGCTTTTCGCCAGCCCACCTTCGCGGAACAGTTCGCCAATACCCCCTTCGAAGTGGGCAACCCCGATCTCACACCGGAGCGCGCCACCAGCTGGGAAGCGGGCGCAGAACTGGCGTTGGCGGAACGGCGGGTGATGGTGACGGCGACCTGGTTCGCTCAGCGATTCCGCGGTCTCATTCAGTACCAGGCCGCGGCTTCGGGCCTGCCGAACTATTTCAACGTGGCGCGGGCCCGGGCCGATGGCGTGGAGCTGGGCGCCCACTTCGCGCTCAGCCGCTCGCTCTCACTGAACGGGCGCTACACCTGGCTGGAGACCGAGGTGCAGGATGACGGCGGCCAGGGAAACACCACGTACACTGAGGGGGAGCCGCTGCTGCGCCGCCCGGCTCACACTGCCGGCATCGGCCTCTCCTGGCACCCCGGCACCTCCGGAAGCTACGCCTTGCAACTCCAACGCACCGGAGATCGGGTCGATGTGGACTTCCGGGAATTCCCGGCGGAGCGGGTGACGCTCGAGGGCTACACCCTGCTCGACGCCTCGGCCGATGTTCCGCTGGCGGCCCTCTTTGGCGGGCGGGCATCGTGGGCGCGTTCGCTGGGGCTCACGCTGGTGGGACAGAATCTGCTCGACGCCAACTACCAGTCGGTGGTGGGGTTCAGAGGACGGGGAAGGACGCTGCTGCTGGGAGCCAGGGCACGCTTCTAAAGCTCATGCACCCGGGGCTTGATCAGGGCTTGACCGGCGTTGAACGGCTGCCCCCAGCTCGTACCAACCCTTGGTGGCGTTCACGATTTTCACCACCGAGAGCATGACCGGTACCTCGATGAGGACTCCGACCACGGTGGCGAGCGCGGCCCCGGATTGGAACCCGAACAGGCTGATCGCGGCGGCCACCGCCAGCTCGAAGAAGTTGCTCGCACCGATCAGGGCGGATGGGGCCGCCACACAGTGCGCCTCCCCGGTCACCCGGTTGAGCAGATAGGCCAGGCCCGAGTTGAAGTAGACCTGGATCAGGATCGGCACCGCCAGCAGCGCGATGATCAGGGGTTGGGTCAGGATCTGTTCTCCCTGGAACCCGAACAGCAGGACCAGCGTCGTCAGCAGGGCGCCGAGCGAGATGGGCTGCAGCACCCCGAGCATTCGCGCCAGTGCCGCGGGGCCTCCGGCCACCAGCAGGCGGGCCCGCAGAATCTGGGCGAGGATGACGGGCACGACGATGTACAGGCCGACCGACAGCAGGAGGGTCTGCCAGGGTACCGTGATCGCCGAGAGCCCGAGCAACAGCGCGACGATCGGCGCGAAGGCGAAGATCATGATGGTGTCGTTGATCGCCACCTGGCTCAGGGTGAAGTGGGGCTCTCCATCGGAGAGATTGCTCCAGACGAAGACCATGGCGGTACAGGGGGCGGCGGCCAGCAGGATCAGGCCCGCGATGTAGCTGTTGATCTGATCGGCCGGCAGATAGGGTCGGAACAGATGGCCGATGAAGAGCCAGCCAAGCGCGGCCATCGAGAAGGGCTTCACGGCCCAGTTGATGAAGAGGGTCACGCCGATGCCGCGCCAATGCTTCTTGACCTGCCCCAGGGACCGGAAGTCGATCCTGGTCAGCATCGGGATGATCATCAGCCAGATCAACCCTGCCACCGGCAAATTGACCTGCGCCACTTCGGCTCGGCCGATGGTTTGAAAGACGCCGGGAGCCAGATGCCCCAGGGCAACCCCGGCGACGATGCACAGGGCCACCCAGATAGTCAGGTAGCGTTCGAAGGGGGACATGCGATTCAGCGTGGACGTTTACGGCATGCTCTCCTGAAACTTGAATACCAGCGCCGCCGCGACCCCTCCCACGCCCGGCCCGACCAGATAGAGCCAGAGGTGACCCATCGGCGCCCCGCCCATCAGACCATCGATCAGCCCCAGCCCGAGGCCCACGGCGGGATTGAAGGCCCCGCCGGAGATCCCTCCTCCCGCGGCCACCGCGATGACGATGGTGAATCCGATCGCCAGGCCGAAGTAGCTGTTCCCCTGGGCCCGTTTCGAGGCGGCCGTCGTCAGCACCACCAGCGCCAGCGCGAAGGTAAAGAGGAACTCCACCAGCAGCGCGATCCCTGGGGACACATCCGGTGCGGGGGCCGGCGAGGCGACGTCGCCGGTCACCACACCGGTCACCATCCCGGCCGCCAGAGCGCCCAGGAGCTGGCTCAGGAGATAGGGGACAAACCGGCTGGCCGGCAGCGCGCCGCCGAGCAGGGCAGCCGTGGATACGGCCGGATTGTAGTGACCGCCTGAGATCGGCCCGCCCATGTAGACCATGACCATGAGGCTGGCACCGATTGGAAGCGCGGGCAGGGGGTACCCGCCGACAACCGTCAGGCTGATGGTGAGGCAGAGGAAGAAGGTGCCGATGAACTCGGTGAGGTATCGGGGCATGGTCGCTGGGCTCCGGGTCGAAGGCGGTCGAAGGCGGTCGAAGTCGGTCGAAG
>DASWKS010000318.1:0-4074 GCA_036396495.1 Gemmatimonadales bacterium | reverse complement strand
AGATGCTGCAGTGGGGGCACTCGGGCACCGCCCCGCAGCTGCGGCACTGGAGAAACGAGGCGAACCCCCGGCGGTTGAGCAGCAGCAGCGCCTGCTCCCCCTGTGCCAGCGTCGCGGCCAGGGCCTGATCCAGCGGCTCGGACCAGGGCACGGCTCCGGTGCCACCGACCATCACCGCGTGCCGCAGATCCACCAGCGTCACCGGCGGTAACGGACGCGCCAGAACCCGTTCCGGAAGATCGACCCGGGTCAGCCGCGGGCCGATCCGCGCGATGGTATCGAGCGACGGGGTGGCACTGCCGAGCACCAGACGGGCGCCTTCCAGCCGGGCCCGCACCGCGGCGACATCTCTGGCCTGATAGCGGGGCGTTTCTCCATTCTTGTACCCCGCGTCGTGCTCCTCATCCACCACGATCACACCCAGGTCCTGCACCGGGGCAAAGACAGCCGAGCGTGCTCCCACCGCTACCCGCCGCTCGCCCCGCCGGAGCAGTCGCCAGGCATCGGCGCGCTCGCCATCCGAGAGCCCGCTGTGGAGTACGGCGACGGCATCACCGAAGAAACCGCGGACCCGGCTTACCGTCTGAGGGGTGAGACCGATCTCCGGAACCAGGAGAATGGCCCCGCGGCCGGTCTCGAGCGCGGCGCGAATCGCCTCGAGATAGACCAGCGTCTTGCCGCTCCCGGTCACGCCGAAGAGCAGGGCTCCGCCACCGGGCTCCAGGCCTGCGATCCGCTCCACGGCGTGGCGCTGATCGCGATTGAGCTCGGCGGGAGGCGAGGAGGTCGGCTCGGCGGCGAACGGATCGCGGGCCACTTCCACCGCCTCGATCCGGACCAGCCCCGAACCGGCCAGGGCCCGCACCAGTCCATCGGAAAACCCGAGGTGCGCCACCAGCTGCGGTATCGCAACCCGGCCCCCCGAAGCTTCGATCGTCTCATACAGCGCGCGCTGGCGCGGTTTCCGGGAGAAGCGGGCGTCGCGTTCGAGCAGCGTCAGCGGCTCCCCCGCCACCACCGCGATCCGCTGGACGCTCGGTGCCGGCCCCGGTGAGGGAGGGACCAGGTCCAGCTCCACCGCGCCAACCCGGACCAGCCGATCGGCCACTTCCCAGAGCGGCCGTCGCAGCGCCCGGCTCGCGGCACTCATCGCCGCTTCGCCATCGTGCCCCTCGAGCCACTGCAGCAGTTCGCCGGCCGTGCCTCCGATCGACGCCGGCTCCACCAGCCGGATGCGTACGGTGGAACGACCCCAGTATCCGGGCGGGAGCATGGCCCGGAGACAAAGTCCCAGCGGCGCCCCGTAGTAGCCGGCCATCCACCGGGCGGTCTCGAGTAAGGCGGGCCCGACCGCCGGAAGCACATCGGGCGTGGCCAGGATGTCGCGGGGCTCCGCCTCCGGTGCCGGGACGTCGACGGCCGTGACGATGCCGGTGACTTCCTGGCGCCGCACCGGCACAATGACCCGGGCCCCGGGTGTCACCCGGTCGGCCAGGGTCTCGGGGATGCGATAGGTATAGGGGGCGAAGACCGGCAGCGGAAAGGCGACGTGCGCAAGGCGCATTGACGATTGACTGTTGACCATTGACGATTGCGCTGGAGCGGCCTTTCCGATGCTCAATCGTCAATGGTCAACTGTCAATCGTCAATGCCGTGCGGTTACTCCAAGACCCGGCCCGCTGGGCAGCACCAGCTGCCCGCCGTCGATGCTGGCGCCGGCGTACGGGTCCTCCGCCAGCAGGGCGGCGCCGTCCAGGTCCACGATATCCACCAACGGGGTGAACTGGGCCGCAGCGGTAATGGCGATCGATGTTTCCACCATACACCCGACCATCACCATGAGGTGATGGGCCCGGGCGATGTGGATCATCCGGATGGCCTCGGATAACCCACCGCACTTCGCCAGCTTGATGTTGATCCCGTCGACCCTGCCCACCAGGCGTGGGATATCCACCGACGTCAGGCAGCTCTCGTCCACGATCAGGGGGATCCGGGATTGGCGCCGGATCTCTCCCAATCCATCGAGATCCTCCGGCACCAGCGGCTGCTCCAGCACCGTGACGCCGAACTCCTCCAGCACCGGCAGCATGCGGATGGTCTGCTTCACGGTCCAGCCGCAGTTGGCGTCGACCCGCAGCTCCTTGTCGGTGACGTCGCGGATGGCCTGCAGGATCTCCCGATCCCGGTCGCTGCCCAGCTTGATCTTGAGGATCGGATAGGATTCGGCTTCCCGGGTCTTCTGGCGGATCATCTCCGCGGTGTCGATGCCGATGGTGAAGGTGGAGCGGGGGGCGGCGGCCGGATTGAGTCCCCACAGCCGGTGAACCGGCACGCCCAGCCGCTTGCCGGCCAGGTCGTACAGGGCGGTGGAGAGCGCCGCGCGGGCCGAATTGTTCCCCGCCAGCAGCAGCTCCCAACGCCGCTCCGCCGCGTCGATGTGAAAGGGATTCTCCGGCAGCGCCGTGGAGTAAAGATCGAGCGCCGCCAGCACGGTCTCCGGCGTCTCGCCATAGAAGCGCTGCGGCGTGGCCTCGCCCCAGCCTTCCACCCCATCGGCATCGCGCAGCTTCACCAGCACGGTGCGGACCTCGAAGTGCTCATGGCGCGCGATCCGGAAGGGGTACTTGGTCCGGAGTGACAGCACTTCGGCTTCCAGGCGGAGCGAGCTCACGAGGTTCTCGGGCTGAGGGAAGGGGGAATTGTATACAAAACGCAGATCCAATGGTAGGGGCAACTCAAGTACTGAGTACTGAGTGCCGAGTACTGAGTACTGAGTACTGAGTACTGAGACCGTCTTACCCTCCTTACCCGACCTAAGTGGCCTCCAATTGCGCGACCACGCCATCAGCCAGCCGCGACGGGTCATAACCACCTTCCAGCACCGCCGCAAACGCGGCCTGAGGAAAGCGTTCGCGCAGACGGCGGGTCAGGTCCGCGTAGTGCTCCGGCTCCAGGGTGAATCCGGCCAGGGGATCGCCCAGCATGGCGTCGAATCCCGCCGAGACCAGCACCACATCGGGCATCCATGCGGTCGACGCCTCGGTCACGGTATTCCAGAGTGCGGCCACGTACTCGGCCGGGGGGCGTCCCGGCGGCCGGGGCAGGTTGAATACGTTCCCCACTCCTCGTTCCTCGGCCCGGCCCGTGCCGGGATAGGCGGGCCATTGATGGAGAGAGATGTACCGGATTGCAGGATCTCGCTCCATCATCGCCTGGGTACCATTGCCGTGGTGCACATCCCAGTCGACAATGAGGACCCGTTCCCGGCCAGCGCCGAGGGCGGCCCGCGCCGCGATCATCGCGTTGCCGAGGAGGCAGAACCCCATCGCCCGGTCGGGAAGCGCGTGGTGTCCCGGCGGCCGCACCGCGGCGAAAGCAGGGGTGCCCGCCAGGGCCGACTCGACCGCCGCGAGCGCCGCTCCCGCCGCACCCCGGGCCGCCTCCCAGCTGGCGGCGTTCATGATGGTATCGGGATCCAGCACCCCGCCGCCCCGCGCCGCGATCGCTTCGAGATACGCGATGTAATGCGCGGGATGGACCGGCAGCAGCGACTCCCGAGACGCGGGCGCCGCCTCCCGGATAGGGAACCGGCCATCGACCCGCAGGCGCTCCAGCAGTACCCGCAGCCGTTGGGGTGATTCGGGATGTCCCGGGCCTGGGTCGTGTTGCAGGCAGGCCGAGTGGCTGAAGACGACCGTCACGGGTGGCGAGTCACGAATCGCGAGAGTTGGCCGGCTTGGGCGCGAGCGTCTCACTCATCGCGGTCACTTCGCTCCGGAGTTCCTTCCTCGCGGCATCCACTTCCGCCCAGCGGCGCAGGAAACGCCGCTGCAGCGCCGACACCCCGAGCGCCATGGCCAGGCTCAGCCCGGCAGCTCCCAGGAGCCACCAGCGGCGGGTGAACACCCCCGCCGTGCCCAGCAGCAACGCATCGACGAGGAGAAGCCCCAGGACGATTCGAACCAGAACGCGAATAGCATCCCCCCTGCTCCCGTCTCCCTGCTCCCTGCTCCCAGCTCCCAGCTCCCTGCTCCCTGCTCCCTGCTCCCTGCTCCCTGCTCCCGCTCCCTGCTG
>DASWKS010000317.1:0-4886 GCA_036396495.1 Gemmatimonadales bacterium | reverse complement strand
AAGGGTGAACGGTAAGCCGTTCACCCTTCGCTAATCCCGCTATCCCAGTGCGGTTCAGACGATCTGGACCGAATCGATCTTGGGAGTCGAGCCCGACGTGAAATTGAAGGTGATCGTCAGCCGGGTGTTGGCCGGCAGGTTCGCACCCCGCGCGATGACCACCAACTGGTTGGACCCGGCGGAGCGCACTTCCTGCAGGGTGAGACTTCCCGCCTGGTCGCGCAGCTGCCGCGTTTTCGCTTCCCGCTGCTCCCGCGACATTCGCTTGAGCGCGGCTTCGCTGAAGTTCGCGTCCTGAAACCGTACCAGGGCTGTTTCATCGGGTGAGTTGACTGCGGCGAAAAACCCCGCCGCCAACTGGCCTTGTGGCGTGGCCGGGAATTGTGCCGACTGTGCCACCGCTGGAGCCGCAAAGACGGCAGACACGAATGCCACCGACCTGAACAGTGAACCCATTCCCTCTCCTCAGTGGGTCAAACGGGCAGACGCGCGACTGATCGGCGCCCGCACACCGGAGCATAGCGCAGGGACCATGCCCCGGGAACCGTGCAGTGACTGAAAAACGCACATACTGGAAACCGTCAGGAGTAGTCCTCGAACCGAGCCCTGGCATCCGCGATTTCGGCCGGAGTCAGAAGGACCGGCTGGCCGATGGCACGGGCGCGCCACCAGTATTCCGCCACCGTTTCGACCTCCAGCGCAATTCGGAGCGCCAACTCGAGGTCGCCACCCACTGTCACCAGGCCGTGATTGGCCAGCAGGCAGGCCTGGCGATCGCCTAACGCCTCGACGGCGGCCGCCGACAACTCGGCGCTGCCGAACGGCGCATAGCCGCTGCAACGGATCCGGTCGCCGCCGGCCAGGGCGATCATGTAATGCACCGCGGGGAGGTCTTCTCTGAGACAGGCGAGAGTGGTGGCAAAGCGGGGATGGGCATGCACGATGGCGTTGACATCGGCCCGGCGCTGGTACACGCCGGCGTGGAGTCGCCATTCGCTCGAAGGCCGGCGAGCGCCGGAGGCGACAGCGCCGTCCAGCGCCATCAGCACCAGGTCGTCCTCGGCCAGACGCTCGTACGGCACCGCCGTGGGAGTGATCAGCATGCCGGCGTCGTGACGCATGCTCAGGTTGCCGGTCGCACCGTGATTGAGGCCGAGCCGGGCCGAGGCCACCGCGGCCTGGAGCAGAGCGGACCGGCTCACCGGCGCTGGGCCGGAAAGAGCGACAGCAATCCCACCTCGGTGGCGGGACACACGCCACGCTCCGTCACCAGCGCGGTCACCAGCCGGGACGGTGTGACGTCGAACGCGGGGTTTCGTACCGCCGTACCCTCGGGCGCCACTCGGCAGTCTCCTACGTGGGTGACCTCAGCCCCGGAGCGCTCTTCGATCGGAATGGCGGCTCCGTCATCCAGCGTCCAATCGATGCTGGAGGAGGGGCAGGCGACGTAGAACGGCACTCCGGCCTCCCTGGCGGCCAACGCTACCAGGTAGGTCCCGATTTTGTTGCAGACGTCGCCGTTTCGAACGACCCGGTCGGTGCCGACAATGGCCAGGTCGACTTGCCCCGTCTGGAGCAGGTGGCCGGCAGCGGTATCGGCGATGACGGTGTGAGGCACCTGGGCCGCTCCGAGCTCCCAGGCCGTGAGCCAGCCCTGGGCCCGGGGCCGGGTTTCATCGACCCAGACGTGAACCGGGATGCCTTCCTCCCGGGCCCGATAGACCGGCGCGAGCGCGGTACCGTAGTCCAGGGTCACCAGCCGGCCCGCGTTGCAGTGGGTCAGCAGGTTTACCGGGCGGTGATGGCGGCGGTGGAGGTCGCGCAGCAACTCCAGGCCGTGATCGCCGATGGCGCGACCGGCGACCCGATCTTCCTCCGCGATGGCCGCGGCCTCGGCGTAGGCCCGCCGGACCCGCTCGCTCCTGGGCGCGGCCCGCACCACACGCGACATCCGGCTGACGGCGGTCCGCAGATTGACGGCGGTAGGGCGGGTGGCCAGCAGGGCCGCCTCCACTTCGTCCAGCGCGGCATCGGTGTCGTCAACCATCGCGGCCAGGCAGATCCCGTAGGCGGCGGCGATCCCGATGAGCGGTGCCCCGCGCACCCGCATCACCGCAATGGCTTCCACCACTTGCTCGAAGGTGGCCAGGCGCCGCACCTCAACCTGGTGCGGCAGGCGGGTCTGATCCAGCACCTCGATCGACCACCCGTCGTCCGCCACCCGGAGCGTCGCGGGAACCACCCCGTCCTGGCTCATCAATGGCCGGCGAAGTCCATCAGCGAAAACACCGGAACGCCGCGGTCCTCCAGCCGGCGCCGACCCGACAGGTCGGTGAGCTCGATCACGAACCCGGCTTCGATCACCCGTCCCCCGATCAAGCTCAGCAGCGCTACCGCCGCCTCGGCGGTTCCCCCGGTGGCGATGAGATCGTCCAGCAACAGGACCGGTTCACCGGGAGCGACCGCATCGCTGTGCAGCTCGACCCGGTCGGTGCCGTACTCGAGCTCGTAGTCGTGTCCGATGGTGTCCCACGGGAGCTTGCCGCGCTTGCGGATGGGAACGAATCCGGCCCCGATGCCGTGCGCAACCGCACCGCCCAGAATGAAGCCGCGGGCCTCGATGCCGGCCACCTTGGTGATGCCCCGATCGCGATAACGCGCCACGAACGCGTCCACGGTCTGCCGAAAGCCGTCCGGATCCTTGAGCAACGTGGTAATGTCGCGAAACAGGATGCCGGGCTTGGGGTAGTCGGGGATGGTGCGGATGAGGGCGTTGAGATTCATTGATGATTGCCGATTGACGATTGACAATTGCGCCTCGCGGATCCGGCCCGCGAGGGGAGAGACGCCTTTCAATCGGGAATTGTCAATCGTCAACTGTCAATGCGGCGCCAGCACCCGTCCAGCCACCGCGTCGAGCTTTGCCACCAGCCCCGGATCCCTGGCCCCAGGCGAGGTCATGATGGCGGTTTCGAGCGCCCGGTCGCAGCCTTGTGAACAGGAGGCGGGATGGGGCGACAGGAGTGGGACCGTGCGCCGCACCAGATCACGGGCTCGCTCGGCGTTGGCGCCGAGCACCGCCAGGATCTCCGGCACGCTGACGTGCCCGTGGCTGGGATGCCAGCAGTCGTAATCGGTGACCATCGCCACGGTGGCATAACAAAGCTCGGCTTCGCGGGCCAGACGAGCCTCAGGTTGATTGGTCATTCCAATCACATCGCAACCCCATTGGCGATAGAGCCGAGATTCCGCCAGGGTCGAGAACTGGGGCCCCTCGATCACCAGGTAGGTGCCGCCCCGCCGCAGGCCGTATCCGCCACCGGCCGCGGCGGCCGTGATTGCATCGCCCATGCGGGAGCATACCGGTTGGGCGAAGTCCACATGGGCCACCAGGCCGTTTCCGAAGAATGACCCGGCCCGTTGCCGGGTCCGGTCGATGAATTGATCGACCAGGACGAAGGTTCCGGGAGGCAGGTCCTCGCGCAGCGACCCCACGGCGCTGAGCGAGAGCAGATCGGTCACGCCCACCCGCTTGAGCGCGTCGATGTTGGCGCGGTAATCGATCAAGTGGGGCGGTATTCGATGGCCCCGGCCATGCCGCGGAAGAAAGGCGACCGGCTGCCCGTGCAGCTCGCCCAGCAGGAGGTCGTCCGAGGGACGGCCGAATGGACTCTCGACCCGCTCCCAGCGGGTATGCTGGAGCCCGTCCAGATGATAGAGCCCGCTCCCTCCGATGACTCCCAGCACTAGGGCTTCTTGGCCGGCTCCGGTGCAGGCGCCGCGATATCGGAGTTCCAGATATCCCAGCTGATCAGCCAGGTGCCATCCGCCTGTTTGCGCCAGAGCTCGATGAATTTGCCGGTATCGGCCACCGCGGCGGTCGCCCCCGGCAACATCAGGTTCATCGAATAGACCCCCCGCACCACCGCTGACTCGGCGGTTCCCACGACATCGGTGGAGGTGAGTTTCGTATCGCCCACGGGAGGAAATGCGTCGAAGACCTGCCTGACGCCGACACGGCCCGAGGCGGCCGGGGAGTTCGGGGGCATCACGGTGGCATCCTCGGTGTACAGCGCGGTCAGCGCGGCCCGGTCACCTGCGTTTGCGGCGGCGGACCAGGCGGTGTGCTGGGCCTCGATGGCCTGACGGTCCGCATCGGTAAACCCCGGTGGCGGGCTGGCGGCTGGCTGGCAGGCTAGCAGAGCCAGCGCCGCGAAAGCGGGGGTGGCGCGCATGGGTTCTCCGGTTGGGGATGGGGCGAACCTAGCCCGCTTCCGGCCGGGGTCAATATAGAAGGCGATTCACTTCGGCTGCAGGCGGGCGATTCCGTAGTAGACCACCCGAACGAACCGGGTCGCTCCCCGGGGCCCGCCCAGCAGCGGCTCGAATTCCCGGGCCGGGGCTTCGGCCTGAACCTGCTCCAGGGTTTTCCCCGCCTCGATGGCGGCGTGGACCCGGTCTCCCAGGGACACCAGCATGCGGCGGTGCGCGAGCACGTCGTTTCGCCCGATGACGGGCCCGTGCCCGGGGACGATCCGGGTCTGATCATCGGTCATCGCCAGGATCCGGTCGGCGGCCGCGATCATTCCGGCGAGGGACCCACCCGACCAGTAGTCGATGAAGGGCGGCGCCCCCGGTTCCACCAGATCGCCGGTGTGCAGGACGTTGGCCCAGGGGAGGAAGACGACCACGTCGCCATCGGTATGGGCCGGCGGGATGTGGTGCAGCCAGATCCGCTGGCCCCCCAGATCCAACTGGAGGCTGTCGCCGAAGATCAAGTCAGGCCGGGCGGCCACCGGCGCCGGCGTGCGGTGCCAGTTGTCCCAGTCGGTGATGGTGGTGTCCTTGGCCATCTGGGGCCCGACGTTCTGATGCGCCACCGTCGA
>DASWKS010000316.1:0-1791 GCA_036396495.1 Gemmatimonadales bacterium | reverse complement strand
GGTGGTACGGGGTGATGACGCACCTGAGCTTTGCCGCCATCCTGGTGGGCCTTCTGTGGTTCGCTGCTGTCGCTGGTGGAGATGGGTTCGACGAGTTGCGGGCGGCGGCAGCCGGAATGCCGGAGGCAGTTCGTTCCGGGGTGTTCCTGCTGGTGTTGGCGGGTTTCGGAGCCAAAGCGGGCATGGTGCCGCTGCACGTGTGGCTGCCGAGGGCACATCCCGAGGCGCCGAGTCACGTGTCGGCGTTGATGTCCGGGGTGATGGTCAAGCTGGGCGTCTACGGCGTGCTGCGGGTGGCGTGGGACCTGCTCGGCGGGGGACCGACGTGGTGGGGGATGACAGTGCTCATCCTGGGTGGCGTGTCCGCCCTGTTCGGGATACTCCACGCCCTCGTCGCCGACGACCTGAAGCGTCTGCTCGCCTACTCCACCACCGAGAACGTGGGGCTCATCATGGTCGGAGTGGGGGCAGCCGGCCTGTTCGCCTCCGCAGGGGACGGGGGGTTGGCTGGCTTGGCTGTGACCGCCGCGCTCTTGCATGTCATTAACCACGCACTGTTCAAGGGTTTGCTGTTCCTCGGCGCCGGTTCGGTCGTGGCGGCCGCGGGCACACGCCAGCTCGACCGCCTGGGAGGGTTGGTGAGACGGATGCCGGTGACCGCTGCCTGCTTCGGCCTGGGCAGTCTGGCGGTCATCGCACTGCCTCCCCTCAATGGTTTCGTCAGTGAGTGGCTGCTGCTCAAGTCGCTGGTCCACGGTGCCTCCAACCCGCAGACGGCGGTGGCAACGGTGATGCCGTTCGCGGTTGGAGCGGTCGCCCTTACCGGTGGGCTGGCGGCGGCCGCCTTCGTCAAGGCGTTCGGCACCGGTTTCTTGGCTCTGCCCCGGAGCTCCGGGGCAGAGTCGGCAGTGGAGGTGGGGTTCGCCATGCGAACCGGGATGGTGATCCTTGCGGCGGCGTGTGTCGTGTTGGGGCTGGCACCCGGTGTGCTGTTGGCTCCGTTGCAGCGATCGGTGCAGGCGTTGAGCGGTCTGGCCGACGGTCCCGGTGTCGAGGTTGTCGGGTTGGGGATCGAGACCGTTGGGGCTGGGGGACGTCTCGTTCCCGCCGTGATCGCGCTGGCGCTGGTCTCGGTGCTAGCCGTGGTGTTGGTGTTGGGGTGGCTGGTCAGGGTGCGCCGGGTACGCCGCCGGTTGGAGGCGTGGGCATGCGGGCGCACCATCCAGACGGCGCGAATGGAGTACACGGCAACATCGTTCGCCGAGCCCCTGCAACGGGTGTTCGACGACGTGCTACGACCGGAGTTGGATCTGGAGGTCTCCCACAAGGCGGAGTCCCGCTACTACCTGGAGGCGGTTCGGTATCGGATCGGGATCAGCGACGCCTTCGAGTCCCGTTTGTATCGGCCGCTGGTCGACATGTTCGCTCGGATAGGTAACCGTGCGCGGCGGGTGCAGAACGGGTCGATCCACCTCTACCTGGCCTACATGCTGGTGGTGGTCCTGGTTGTGTTGATGGTATCGCGGTGACAGCGGCGACCGTCGCCATCGGAATGCTGCAGGTCGTGGCGCTGGTGGCCGTCGCGCCCGTGCTGGCGGGTGTAATGCGCACCATCCGGTCACGGCTCGAGGGCCGGCAGGGTCCCTCACCCCTGCAACCGTGGAAGGACTTGAGGAAGCTGCTGCGCAAGGAGCGGCTCATCACCCAGCAGGCAAGCTGGGTGTTCGTGCTTGCTCCGCTGGTGCTGGTGGCGTCGACAGTGACGGTGGCGGCGGTCATCCCCACCGTCGC
>DASWKS010000315.1:0-22338 GCA_036396495.1 Gemmatimonadales bacterium | reverse complement strand
TCTCGGGCCACTCGGGACAGGATACCCAGACCTACAAACCGGCGGCCCTGCTGGAACAGGAACGGGCGTCGGATCCGCTGCCGAAGCTGTACGCCTTCCTGCGCGACGGCAGGCTCGGTGATGACGAGGTTGCGGCGGTCGAGTCCCAGGCCCGGGCCGACGTGGCCGCGGCCCTCGATCGGGCCCTGGCGCGGCCGGAGCCGGACCGGTCCCGTGTCACCCGCTATCGCTCCACCGAGCGGGACGCGAAGGGACAGCCGGAGCTGCAGCAGCGGGGCGGCCTGGCGGTGGAGGGACACCGCTTTCCGGCTTCGAGCGAAACCCCGCGGCCCGAAGGGGCTCGGATCAATCTGTTGACGGCGGTGCGACGGACCCTCGAGTTCGAGCTCAAGACCAATCCGAAGCTGCTGGTGTTCGGCGAGGACGTGGGCCCCAAGGGCGGCGTGCACGCGGCGACGCTGGGGCTTCAGGAGGCCTTCGGCGACCAGCGGGTATTCGATACCAGTCTGTCGGAGGAAGGCATCATCGGCCGTTCGGTGGGCCTGGCACTCTGCGGGCTGATGCCGGTGCCGGAGATCCAGTTCCGGAAGTATGCCGACCCGGCCACGGAGCAGCTCAACAACTGCGGTTCGCTCCGCTGGCGCACCGCGAATCGCTGGGCCGCGCCCATGGTGGTGCGCCTCCCCGGTGGCTACGCGCCCAAGTGCGGCGATCCCTGGCACAGCGTATGTGGCGAGGTGATGTGGGCCCACGCCACCGGCTGGCAGGTTGCCATCCCATCGAACGCCGAGGACGCGGTCGGCCTGCTCCGGACGGCACTCAGGGGCAACGAGCCGACCATCTTCTTCGAACACCGCGCCCTGCTCGACGGCACCTGGTCGCGCCGGCCCTATCCGGGTGACGAGTATGTCGTGCCCTTCGGACGGGCCCGGACCATCCTCCAGGGTGATCGGCTGACCGTGGTCACGTGGGGCGCCATGGTGGAGCGGTGTGAGGCCGCGGCCCGGCAAAGTGGCCAGGCCGTGGATCTGCTGGACCTGCGAACCATCGCGCCCTGGGATCGCGAGGCGGTGCTCGCCTCGGTCAAACGGACTCGGCGCTGCTTGATCGTGCACGAGGAGACGCTCACCGCCGGGTTCGGGGCCGAGGTGGCGGCCGTACTGGCCGAGGCGGCGTTCCTCCACCTCGACGCGCCCATCCGGCGCCTGGCCATCCCCGACGTGCCGACGCCGTACAACGTCGGCCTGATGAACGCGATCCTGCCCCAGGTGGACGACATCGCGGCGACAATCACCAAGCTGGTGGAGTTCTGAACCGGTGAACGGTGAACGGTGAACGGTGAACGGCAGCACCGTCATTCTGAGCGCAGCGAAGAATCTCCCTCGAAGCAGATCCTTCGCTTCGCTCAGGATGACGGGAAACGGCATACGAGCAACGTGAACGGAACCCAGTGAACATCGACATCCTCCTGCCCAGCGACCAGAGCGAAGGCACCACCAACACCGTGGGCCAGTGGTTCAAGTCGGTGGGTGACCGGGTCGAGCTGAACGATCCGCTGCTGGAGATCGTCACCGACAAGGTCACGGTCGAAATCGCCGCTCCTTCGCCCGGAGTCCTGACCGAGGTTCTCAAGCCCGAAGGCGAGACGGTGGAGCCGGGTGAGGTCCTGGGACGGATCGAGGCGGATACGGCGGTCAGGGCGGTTGAGACGGTTGGTTTGTCCCAACCGATCGCTCCTGCCGCCGCCCCTCCGGCTCCGGAAGACCTGAGCCCGGCGGTTAGACGGCTGCTCAAGGAGCACGGGTTGAGCCCGGTGGAGATTCAGGGCACCGGTAAAGGCGGAAGGATCACGGTTCAGGATGTAGAAGCTCGTTTGGCAGATCAGTCCGTCCGTCCGTCGGGCCGTCCGTCCGTCCGAAGAGTGCCCCATTCCGCCATGCGAAAGAGCATCGCGGAGCACATGGTACGGAGCATGAGCACAGCGCCGCACGTTACCTCGGTGTTCGAGGCCGACTTGAGCGCGGTGCTGGGGCATCGGGAGGCCAACAAGGCGGCGTTCGAGGCCGAAGGTGCCCGGCTCACGCTCACCGCTTATTTCGTCCGGGCCACGGTCGAGGCCGTTCGGGCCGTGCCCGAGGCCAACAGCCGCTGGCACGACGACGGGCTGGAAATCTGGGACGACGTGAACCTGGGAATCGCGGCCGCGCTGGGCTCGGGCGGCCTGATCGTACCGGTGCTTCGAGGGGCCCACACCCTGGACCTCGCGGCCATCGCGCGGGGTCTCCAGGACCTGACCGATCGGGCCCGGAATGGCGCGCTCACGCCCGGCGACGTGCAGGGCGGGACCCTCACCATCTCCAACCACGGCGTGAGCGGGAGCCTGCTGGCGACCCCGATCGTGATCAACCAGCCCCAGTCCGCCATTCTCGGCGTTGGCAAATTGCAGCAGCGGCCTGTGGTCGTGAACGGCCAGGTGGCGGTCCGGCCGATGGTCTACGTCACCTTGACCATCGATCACCGGGTGCTCGACGGGTTCGCGGCCAATGGGTTCCTGTCCCGATGGGTCGAGACCATCGAGCAGTGGAGCTGAATCCGTGACCCTGTGGATGGAGATTCCGAGTCCGGTCGGACCATTGCGGCTGACCAGTGAAGGGGCCGGGCTCACCGGCGTCTACCTGTCGCCCGACCGCTACGCCCCGAGAGAATTCTCCGAATCGGCCCGAGGCGAGAGTCCGGTTCTGATCGAGGCGGCACGCCAGCTCGACGGGTATTTCGCCGGCCAGCGACAGGCGTTCGAGCTCCCGCTCGCTCCGGCGGGCACCGAATTCCAGCACCGAGTCTGGACCGGCCTGCTCCGGATCCCGTACGGCCAGACCATCAGCTATCTCGAGCTGGCTCGCCGGCTGGGCGACGAGCGCGCGGTCCGTGCCGTGGGCGCCGCCAACGGACGCAATCCCGTCTCCATCATCATTCCCTGTCATCGGGTGGTCGGGTCCAATGGCTCGCTGGTCGGCTACGGGGGCGGCCTGGAGCGGAAGCGCTGGCTGCTCCGCCATGAAGTCTCCCACGCGGCGCTCGACTTCTCGATCAGAACGACTTGAAGTGCTCGAAGGGCTGGCGGCAGGAGTGGCAGACGTGCAGCGACTTGCAGGCGGTTGAGCCGAACTCGCTCTGTCGGCTGGTGTTGGCGGAGCCGCAGTAGGGGCAGCTGGCGCTCCGCACCGTGGCACCCAGCGGCACCATCGGGTCCGAGGTGACCGCTCCAGGCGGAGCGATGCCGTAGGCGCGGAGCTTCTCCCTGGCCGACTCCGGAATCCAGTCGGTGGTCCACGCGGGCGCGTAGACGGTTTTCACCACCACTTCCCGGAACCCGGCCCGCTCCAGCGCCCCGGTGATCTCCTGTTCCATCATCTGCAACGCCGGGCAGCCGCTGTAGGTCGGTGTGATCGTCACGGTCACGCGGTCGCCGTCGACTTCGGCTCCCCGCACGACCCCCAACTCCACCACCGATAGCACCGGCACCTCGGGGTCCTTGACGGAGTCCAGCAGGTCCAGTACCGCATCGGCCGTTGGCAGGACCTGACCGCCTGACCGCCCGCCCGCCCGCCCGCCCGCCGGTCGGTCCGTCGGTCCGTCCGTCCGTCCGTGCGTCACCATTGCGCCCCCGGATGGCTGCGCGCCACGATCTGCATCTTGGCCAGGAGGTGGCCCAGGTGCTCGGTATGACGTCCCACCCGCCCGCCCGTCATACGGGGCGGCCCGGACGGAACGGCGAGCGTGGCCCGGGAGAGATGGTCCTTCACCAGCGTCTCCCAGGAGGCCCGCAAAGCCTCCAGGTCGGGAATCAGATTCTGATCCCGTAAGGCCCGGTCAACCTGGTTCTGGAAGAAGAGCTCGCCGGTCCAGGGCCAGAGTTCATCCAGCGCCGACTGAGCCCGCCGGTGGCTCTCGTCGGTCCCGTCCCCCAGGCGAAGCACCCATTCCGCGCCGTGGCGCAGATGGTAGCGCGCCTCCTTCACCGCCTTCCCCGCGATACCGCTCAGCTCGGCATCGGGCGACGCCGCGAGCCGCTCGAGCTGCAGCTGACCCAGAGCGCTGAAGAGGAACAGCCGGATAATGGTGAAGGCGAAATCGCCGGACGGCAGCTCCAGAATCTGGAGGTTCCGGAACTCCCGCTCGTCGCGCCAGTACGCCAGCGCGTCTTCGTCCCGGCCCTTGCCTTCGAGCTGCCCCGCCCGGCGAAGAAAAAGACTCGCTTGACCGAGACTGTCGAGCGCGATGTTGGCCAGCGCGATGTCTTCCTCGAGAATCGGCCCGTGTCCGCACCACTCCGACAGACGATGCCCCAGCACCAGCCGGTCATCGCCCAACCGCAGCAGGTACTCGAAAAGCGGGGAGTCTCCGCCCGCCTGCCCGCCCGACCGCCCGCCCATCAGAAGACCTTCACTCCGCGAGGGACCTTATAGAACTGAGGGTGCCGGTATGGCTTGTCGTTGCCGGGATCGAAGAAGGGACCGGCATCGGACGGGCTCGACGCCACGATCGCCGCCGAGGGCACCACCCAGATGCTCACCGCTTCGCCCCGCCGGGTATACGCGTCGCGCGCATTCTGGAGCGCGATTTCCGCGTCGGGCGCGTGGACGCTGCCGGCATGCTCGTGGGGTGCCCCCCCGGGGGGTTGGGTGAACACCTCCCACAAGGGCCATTCACCAACGGAGTCGGTCGGTCGGTCCGTCGGTCCGTCGGTCCGCCCGCCCGTCCGGCCGTCCGTCGTCACGCCGCGCTCCGGGCCGCCTGCTTGGCGGCGTACGTCTCCGCCGCTTCCCGAACCCAGGCGCCGTTCCGGTGGGCCGCCTGGCGCGCGGCCAGGCGCTCCCGGTTGCAGGGCCCGTTGCCGGTGATCACCTGGTGAAACTCGTCCCAGTCGATCGGCCCGCTGAGCCAGTGCTTGGTGTCGGCGTCGTACCGCAGCTCGGGGTCGGGGATGGTGAGCCCGATGGCTTCCGCCTGCGGAACGGTCAGGTCGATGAACCGCTGCCGCAACTCGTCGTTGGTCTTCTTCTTGACGCCCCACTTGATCAGGTCGGCGCTGTTAGGCGAATCCCGGTCGCTGGGACCGAACATCATGAGCGAGGGCCACCACCAGCGGTCGAGCGCGTCCTGGGCCATCCGTTTCTGGGCCGGGGTGCCGGCCGCGAGGGTGGCCATGATCTCGTAGCCCTGCCGCTTGTGGAAGTTCTCTTCCTTGCAGATCCGGAGCATGGCGCGGGCGTAGGGACCGTACGAGGCCTTGGCCAGCATGGTCTGGTTCACGATCGCCGCGCCGTCCACCAGCCAGCCGATGGCGCCCATATCGGCCCAGGTGAGCGTGGGGTAGTTGAAGATGCTGGAGTACTTGGCCTTGCCGCTGAGCAGCTGATCGATCAGCTCGCTCCGGTCCACCCCGAGGGTTTCAGTGCCGCAGTAGATATAGAGGCCGTGGCCGGCTTCGTCCTGGACCTTGGAGAGCAGCGTGATCTTGCGCCGGAGCGAGGGCGCCCGGGTGATCCAGTTCCCCTCGGGCAGCATCCCCACCACTTCGGAATGGGCATGCTGCGACATCATCCGGATCAGCTGTTTGCGGTAGCGCTCCGGCATCCAATCCTTGGGCTCGATGGTCTCGCCCCGGGCGATGCGGGCTTCGAACTCGGCCACCCGGGCGGGATCGTCGGAGGGAACGGCGGCAGGTATTGTCGTCATGATCCTCGACTCCTTCCTAGCCTCTAAAAAAACACCGGAAACGCAGATTTTTCAATGGCTTAGGTGTTTTCATGACGCTTGACAATTGACCATTGACAGTTGCTTCGGGGGGGCCGCTGCCTCAGCGAGCAATTGTCAATCGTCAATTGTCAATCGTCAATGCTGTCGCTGTTCCATATACTTGAGGCATGAGCATCCCCATCGAAAACGGTCGCGTCACCTCCCAGATTGTAGACGGCGTCGCCACCCTCAGTTTTTTCCATCCTAAGGGGAACTCGCTCCCCGGCTCCCTTCTCGCCAGACTGGCCGAGGAGATCACCGATCTGGGACATAACCCGTCGGCCTCCGTCATCGTGCTGCGCAGTGAAGGGGCCGGCCCATTCTGCGGTGGTGCCAGTTTCCAGGAATTGCAGGCCATCACCAATGCCGCCCAGGGCAAGCAGTTCTTCATGGGATTCGCCCGGCTCATCCTGGCGATGACCCGCTGTCCCCGGTTCATCATCGCGCGGGTGCACGGCAAGGCGGTGGGGGGCGGTGTCGGGGTCTGCGCCGCGGCGGACTACGCCTTCGCGGTGCCGAGCGCGTCGGTGAAACTGAGCGAGCTGGCGGTGGGGATCGGTCCCTTCGTGGTGGGGCCGGTGATCGAACGCAAGATCGGCCTCTCCGCGTTCAGCAGCCTGGCGGTCAACGCGATGGAATGGCGGGTCGCGGAGTGGGCCCGGGAGCACGGGCTCTTCGCCGAAGTGCGGGATACCGTGGAAGAGATGGATCAGGCCATCGCCGAGCTGGCCAGTCGTCTGGCCGGTAGCAATCCGGACGCTATGGCGCGGATGAAGCGGATCTTCTGGGCCGGCACCGAGCACTGGGACCGGTTGCTGGAAGAACGGGCCGAGATGAGCGGCACCCTGGTGCTGTCGGAGTTTGCCCGGAGGGCGATCGCCGGACGGTGAGCCATCCAGCGATTGAGCGATTCAGCTCCGCAATTCTTCCCGAAACACCCTGAACCCCCTCCCCTGGTAGTTGGCCAGCGCCTTCGGGTGATCGAGCGTGCAGGTGTTGACGTAGACTCGGCTGGCTCCCATCTCCCAGGCCCGGTTGATCGCGGCCCCTAAGAGCACCCCACCCTGGCCGGTGCCCACCGCATGCGGCAGCAGGCCGAAATACACGATCTCCACCGTAGAGGGCTCCTGCCACGCCAGCTCGAAATACCCCAGAGGCGCACCGCCTTCACGGGCCACCCAGATCTCGACCCCGGCCTCCGCCTGTCGCGCCAGCCAGCGCTGATCGGTCCACGGTGCCCGGTCGACCCAGTGCCAGTTCGATCCGGTCGCGCTGTAGAGAAAGCGCAGGAAGTCGGCCGAAGGCGCGGTCACCTGCTCCAGCCGGTAGCGGGCGGCCTGGCGGCTGGGCGTGAACGCCGAGCGCTCGGTCAGCTCCAGATGATAGACAGTGACTGACATTGTATGAATCGGAGATTGGTGAACGGCGATTGACACCGGCGGCCCGCGAGGTCGCTGATCCGGCGGACGCAATTGTCAATCGTCAATCGTCAATCGTCAATGGATTACTTGAACTCGACCCGCACAATGCGCCCCCTCGGCCCCACCATCCACCCCGTCCCGTCCGCGGCGAATCCCACGCTCCATGAGTCATCCCGGTTGAGGAGCTGCCAGCTGACGCCGCCATCGCTGGTCCAGGCCGCACCCCCGGGTCCCACCGCCACCGCCGTCAGCCGCCGGCCCGGGACGACGGCGGCACCATAGGCCGGGCCGGGAAACGGCAGGGCGCCGCCGCGAGCCCAGGTCGCTCCGCCGTCCTCACTGATCGCCACGTTGACGGTCGCCTCATTGGTCACGTTCAGGTCGCCCCCGACGCTGAGCCCGCGCTGGGCATCGAAGAACGCCACCGAGGTCACGCCGGATGAAGTGGTATTCTGCACGATCGGGGTCGGCGCGATGGACCAGGTCAGCCCGTAGTCGGTGCTGCGTCCGATCCGGGCGGTCCGGGCGGCGCCGGTACCGAACCAGGCGCGCCCCTCGGGCAGCACGATGAGACAGGTCCCGCTGGCGGCAAAGAGTCCCTCCCCCTCAGCCGCCGGCGGCAGACCGGTCACCCGGTTCCAGGTGGCCCCGCCGTCCTCGGTTCGGAGCAGCAGGAACTGCTTCTCGACCGCGTCGCTGATCGCGAGACCGCGCCGCGGATCCCAGAACGCCAGACAATCGAAGAAGGCCCGCTTGTCCGTGTTGAGGAACTGAGCGGACCACGTCGCCCCGCCGTTGGTGGTGCGATAGATGCGGGACTTGTCTCCTTCTCCGGCCGCCAGGAGCCAGGCGGTGTCCGCGCCGGCGGCGTGCACGTCCCGGAATTCCAGCGAGTCGGCCCCCGGCACCTTGCCTGACAGCCAGCTGTTTCCGCCGTCCTGGGTCCGTGCCCAGGTGCCGCCGGTTCCGCTCACCCACACGACCTTCGGGTTGACCGGACTCACTGCCTGGAACCGGACCTGGCTGCGAAGGGACTGGTCGGTGAGAACCGGCGCCTGAGCCGACAGGGACGCCGGGAGCAACATTCCCCCGACGGTGAAAAGCACGGTCCCGCGACTCGCGACCCGTGTTTCGCGACTAGAGCTCATCGATACTCCTGGGCCAATCGTCTTTGAGCAAACGAGACATCGCCCGATCGGCCAGCAACCGCCCGCCGGTCTGGCATCTGGCGCAGTAATTCGTCTCGTTGTCGGCGTAACGGATCCGCTGAACCGGACTGCCGCACTCGGGGCACGGCTTGCCGTACCGTCCATGGACCGCCATCTCATCTCGAAACGCCGTCACACCCTCGGGGAATCCGCCCGCCGCCTGGGTCCGCAGCCGGTCGATCCACAACTGGAGGGTCGCCTGAGTGGCATGGTACAGCCGCTCGACCTCGTCGTCGTCCAAGCGGCGTGAGAGCTGCAGCGGCGACAGGCGCGCCGCGTGCAGAACCTCATCGGAATACGCGTTGCCGATGCCGCTGAAGAGCCGCGGGTCGGTCAGGGATCGCTTGAGGGTGTGGTTTTCGCTCCGGAGCCGCTCGGCGAAGCTCGCCAGGTCGATCTCCAGCGGCTCCAGACCCCCGCGCTCGAATTCTCGCAGGCCGGCCCGGCTTCCCGTCACATGAATCGAGGCGCGACGCTTGCTGCCTGCTTCCGTGAGCCAGAGGGTTCCCTCCTCGAACTCGAAGGCCGCCAGTCCCAACCGGCCCGGAGGCTTCTTGCCTGCCGCTAGCCAACGGAACCGTCCCGCGATCATCAAGTGAACCACGATCCACCAATCGCCTTCCAGGCCGATGCTGATCCGCTTGCCGATCCGCTCCACCACTTCGACCTTCCGGCCGGCCACCAGAGTCACGGGCGGCTCGACCGAACGCAGCACGAATGGACTCAGGAGTCGGAGCTGGCCCAGGCGCCGGCCCACGATCCGGCTTCGGAGCGCTTCGACATAGACCGTGACGTCGGGCAATTCAGGCACAGGCGCTGGCGCCGAGGCTGGAGCCCGCTCATTATAGCGCGCATGCCCGCCACTTGGGGACTTGCGCTGGTTTCGCTGCTCGGCACGCCGGCGCCGCCGCCGGCGCAGGACACCACCCGACTCCGTCAGCTTCTCGCCGCCGAGGACGCCCGGCCCGGGGAACTCAGCGGACTTCGGCCGCTGCTGGATGCCCTCCATTCGCCTGACACGCTGCTGATTCGCCTCGCGGTGCGAGGTCTGGGCCGCCAGGAACGGGCCGACCTCATCGACTCGCTGGCACCGATCCTCGCGAGCGGCACTCCCGCCATCCGGGCCGAAGCGGCCAACGCCATCGGCCAGAGCGCATTGCGGAGCCGCACCCCGGCGGCCCGGCGGCTGCTGGAGGATCGGATAGCGCTGGAATCCAACCCCTACGTGCTGGGAGTCCTGCTGCGCACCTTGGGGCGATTGCCGCTGGCCACCCCCGACGAACGCCAGCAGACCGAGATGCTTCTGATCCGCGCCAGTCGAGCCGGTACCGGGACGGCGAACCCGGCGCTGCTGGAAGGCGCGGCCCATGGGTTCCACTCGTTGTTTCGCCGGACCGCGGAGAATGAACCCCCCTCGGTCGATGCGGTGGAACGTCTGGTCGAGCTGCTGGCGGTCAGTCACCCGGCCATTGTGCGGCGGCTGGCGATGGCCGCGTTGGTGGCGAGCCTCAGAGTGGACAGCGGGATCCTGCTCGATGCGTTACAGGACCCGGACCGGGAAGTGCGGCGCCTCGCCCTGCTGGCCACGGTCAATCAGGCTGCCCTTCCGGGCCGGGAGCGGGTAGTTCGGCGGGGGTGGCGTGACCCCGACCCGGGAGTGCGGTATGAAGCCCTGCGTGCCTTCGCCCGACACCTGTCCCCGCGCGAGGGTTGCGCTCCGCTGCTCGCGGCGCTCGATGATCAGGATCTGCACTTGACACTGTTGGCGATCGACCTGCTGGCGGGATGCGGCACCACCGCCGCGCCCCGGCTCGCAATCATGGCCCGGGGTAAGCTGAGCGAAACGGGATGGCACGCGCCGGCCCACGCGCTGGTGTCGCTGGCGAACGTCGCCCCGGTGGCGGCCGATTCCTTGCTTTCCGGTTTCACCGCCGCGGCGGTGTGGTGGGCCCGGATGTACGCCGCTCGCGCCGCCGAGGTCTCCCGCAACTTGCCGGTCCTGACGCGGCTGGCGCGCGACCGGCACCCTAACGTTCGTGAGGCCGCGATCGACGCGCTGCAACGACGGCAGGGTCATGGCGCCGATTCCCTCTACCTCGCCGCCCTGGACAGCCCCGATTATCAGTTGGTTCGGACCGCGGCCCGGGCCCTCGACAGCTCCTCCAGCCGCGGCGTGCTCCCGGCGCTGCTCGCGACGCTCGAGCGGATCACCCGTGAGAAACGGGAGGCCTCGCGCGACACCCGAGCGGCTCTGCTTGCCGCCATTGGTTCCATCGGTAGCGCGAGGGAAGTACCGGCCCTGCGGCGCTACCTCAACGACTTCGATGCCGAGATCGCCCAGCAGGCCGCGGAGCAGGTGACCCGGTGGTCAGGCACCAGCGCCCGGGCCGAACCACGACCCCTGCCGCGCGGGCCGATCCCGTCGTGGGGTGAGCTCGCGGCGTGGGAGCGAGCGACTGTGGTGGTGGTCCTGCAGAGCGGCGGGCGGGTGGTGCTTCGGCTGCGACCCTATGACGCCCCGACCAACGTGGCTCGACTGGTCCGCATGACCCGGAGCCGCTGGTTCCCGCGACTCACCTTCCACCGGGTGGTTCCCAACTTCGTGGTGCAGGGTGGCAGCCCCGGCGCGAACGAGTATGCCGGTGACGGCCCCTTCACCCGCGACGAGTTGGGGCTCGAGGTTCACGCCCGCGGTTCGGTCGGGGTCTCGACCCGGGGCCGCGATACCGGCGACGGCCAGATCTTCATCAATCTGGTCGACAACTTCCGCCTCGATCACGACTACACCATCATCGCGGATGTCATCGAGGGCATGGACGTGGTGGACGGAATGCTGGAAGGGGCTGTCATCGAACGGGTCGACATCCGGGAGCGCCCCGATGCTGGCTGAGACTTTTCTCGAGGAGTCCCGCCGTTTTCTCCGCGGCGACTACCTCCCCAAGATCCTGATCTGCCTCGAGATCCTTCCCCCGGCCGACCTCTGGTGGCGCGCCAACGCGGCCTCCAACAGCGTCGGCAATCTGGTGCTGCATCTCGCGGGGAATGCTCGGCAGTGGCTGGTGCACGGCGTGGGCGGGGCGCCCGACGTCCGCCGCCGGCAGGCCGAGTTCGACCGTCGCGAAGGCATCCCGGCGGCCGAGCTCGCCACGCTGTTGCGTGACACCCTGTTCGAAGCCGACGCGGTACTGGCACGGCTCACCCCTGCGATGCTGATCGAGCCCCGCCGGATCCAGGGACTCGACACCACGGTGCTGGGAGCCGTCTACCACGTGGTCGAGCACTTCTCGACTCACACCGGCCAGATCGTCCTGCTCACCAAGCTTCGTACCGGCCGGGATCTGGGCTTCTGGGAGGCGCGCGCCGACGGCACCGTGATCCGCCGTTGGCAACCACTGTGATTCCGGAGCGGCTGCTCGAGCCTGCCGCGCTGCTGCGACGGGCCCAGCGGGTCACGGTGCTCACCGGCGCCGGGATTTCCGCCGAGAGCGGCATCCCGACCTTTCGCGATGCGCTGACCGGACTGTGGGCCAGCTACGACCCCGAGGAGCTGGCGACTCCGCAGGCCTTCGCCCGCCAGCCCGGACTGGTGTGGGACTGGTACGCCGAACGGCGCGCCCGGCTGGCCCTGGCGGAGCCCAACCCCGGGCACCACGCCCTGGTGGAGGTCGAGCGTTCGATTCCAGCCTTCACCCTGATCACCCAGAACGTGGACGGATTGCACCGGCTGGCGGGCAACCGCTGCGTGCTCGAGCTGCACGGCAACATTCGCCGGGTACGGTGCTCCCGCGAAGGAACCCTCATCGAGCGCTGGAATGACCGGGAACAGACCCCGCCCCTCTGCCCTGCCTGCGGCGCGATGCTCCGGCCCGACGTGGTCTGGTTTGGGGAGTTGCTGCCTGCCGACCTGCTGCGGGAGGCATGGCAATCGGCCGAGACCTGCGATCTCTTCCTTTCGGTGGGCACCTCCAACCTGGTCGAGCCGGCCGCGTCGCTGCCGTGGCTGGCTCACCGCCACGGCGCCGCGGTCATCGTGGTGAACACGACGATGGAGGGCCAACACTCCGGGGACCGCATCCATCATCTGGTAGGACCCGCGGGCCGGCTCCTGCCGGCGCTGGTGCAGGCCGCATGGTCCGTCTCCCAAGCCTAACATCGGCCGCCTAGCATCGAAGGGTGTGCATTGGGTGGAACATGGGGCGTCCGCATAGCAGCGGGGCGTCACGGTGCCCTCGTGTTTCAGTCATTTCCCAGCATGGGAGGAGAGAATGCGGAAGACGCTATTACTGGTGGGCGGCCTCGCCTTCGCGGCGGCATTGTCGAGCGAAGCCGGTGCCCAGACCTTCGGCGTCAAGGGAGGCTTGTCGTTCCCGACCTTGTCGGACAACGGTCAGCTTCCGGTGTTCAAGCGCCAGACCCGATTTGCGGTTGGCGTCCACATGGTGCTGCCCTCGGATCCCGGCAGCATGCTGATGTTCCAGCCGGAGTTGCTGTACAGCCGGCAGGGAGCCCTGGCTTCCAATCAGGTGGGTGAGACCGAGTTCGATCTGAGCTATGTCCGGCTCACGCCCAACCTGCGGCTTACCGTTCCGCTGGGTGGGGTTCAGCCCTATTTCCTGGGTGGTCCCTACGCCGCCTGGCGGGCGAGCTGCGAAATGGCTCCGGTCAGCAACTGCAACGAGATCAGCCGAACCGACTGGGGTCTGGATCTCGGAGCCGGTATCAGGTTTGGGGGTAAGACCGGCTTCTTCGTCGAAGGCCGCTACGCGTTCGGCCTGCAGGACATCACCGATCGGGACGCCGGCTTCAACTCCAAGAATCGGGTCGCACTCGCACTGGTGGGGGTGTCATTCTGATCCTGGGCGGGGTCTAGCATGAGACTGTGCAGAGCACGCCGGAATGAGGCGTCCGCTTACCTGTGAAGGATGCCCTTAGTCCGTGTCATCTCTGTACCGGAGGTTATGCATGCGCAAAGCACTGTTCTTAGCAACGGGTTTCGTCTCTGCTCTGGCGCTGCCTGGCCGGGTAACCGCTCAGGATACGGTGGTGACCCGGGTGCAGCAGGAGCAGTATGTCGAAGCGAAGCCCGGGCCCCGCACCTCATTCGGGATCAAGGGTGGGCTGACGTTCGCGACGCTGTCGGAAACCAACGCCTCGCCTAACTTCGGCAACCAGACCGGCTTCGCCGCCGGCATCCACCTGGCGCTTCCGCTGGGGACGTCGATCCTGATGTTCCAGCCCGAAGCCATGATCTCGCAGCAGGGCGCCACCGCCGCGATCGGCGGGCTCCCGTCCGAGGACGGGGCGTTCGAGTTCACCTACCTCACGATTCCGGCCAACCTGCGGGTCAACCTGGCGACCGGTGGGGCCCAGCCCTATATCATCGGCGGTCCCTACGCGGCGTTCCGGCTCAACTGCCAGTTTCAGGACGTGGACTTCGACTGCGACAACTACCGCGACACCGACTGGGGGGTGAACGTCGGCGCCGGGTTGAAGTTCGGGCGCACCGGAGGGTTCTTCCTGGAAGGGCGCTACGCCTTTGGGCTGACGAACATCAACGATCTGGACGAAGGTTTCGATTCCAAGAATCGCGCCTTCATGGTGCTCGCCGGCATTTCGTTCTAGGGAACAGAAAGCCGAACACCTCCGCCCGCGCCTCGCGCGGGCGGAGGCGTTTGCTTTCTGGTTCCGGGTGCCGCGTTCCGGGTTCCAGGTGCGGTTCAAAGTGCGGTGCCCAGTGCCGGCACGTGCCGCGTCAAAGCAGGGGGCTAGCCGGAACACGCCTGAGCAGGCAGTTTCAGGCGCACGCAGAACCTGGCACCTAGCACCGCACCGTGCACCGCACCCGGCACCTGGAACTCGGAACCCGGAACCCCACCCCCAATGCTCCTCCTCCTCGCGCTCCTCGCCCAGACCTCCGCCGACACCACCCGCGCCCGCGCCATTCACGACCGGGTAATGACCCTCGATACCCACGTCGACATCAGCCCGGCCAACTTTACCCGCGAGCAGAACTACACCACTCGGCTGCCGACCCAGGTCGATCTAGTCAAGATGGAGGCCGGGGGTCTGGATGCGGTGTTTCTGATCGTCTTTGTGGGACAGTCGGCCGAGCTCACGCCCGAAGGCTTTGCCCGAGCCCACACCGTGGCCCTGGAGAAGTTCGCCGCCATTCACCGGCTGACCGACTCCATCGCCCCCACCCGCATCGGGCTGGCCCGAACCGCCGCCGAGGCCCGCCGGATCCACGCCTCGGGACGCAAAGTGGCGCTGATCGGCGTGGAAAACGGGTATCCCATCGGCACCGACCTCACCAGGGTGCGGAAGTTCGCCGAGCTGGGCGCGCGCTATCTCTCGCTGGCCCACAACGGGCACAATCACCTTTCCGACTCCAATACCGGCGAACGCGACGGCACCTGGCCCAACGGCGGCCTGAGCCCGCTGGGGCGCGACCTGATCGGCGAGCTCAATCGCTGGGGCATCATGGTGGACGTCTCCCATCCGTCCAAGGCATCCATGATGCAGACCCTCGAGATCACCCGGTCGCCCATCATCGCGTCCCACTCGGCGGTGCGGGCCCTGTGCAACCACTCCCGCAACCTCGACGACGAGCAGCTACTCGGTCTCAAGCGGAACGGCGGCGTGGCCCAGATCGTGGCGTTCTCGAGTTACGTCAGATGTGGGGAAGACTCGCCCGAGCGGCAGCAGGCCGTCGCCGCGTTGCGGCAGCGCTATGGGCTCGGCGGCCAGGGACGCGGCTTCCAGGGCCTGGGCGACTCGCTCCGCGCCGCTTTCCAGCGTGACATGCAGGAGCTCAACCGGCAATTCCCGCCCCCGCCCCGCGCCACGGTCAAGGAATTCGTGGATCACATCGACTACGCGGTCAAGCTGATCGGGATCGATCACGTGGGCATCAGCTCCGACTTCGACGGCGGTGGCGGGGTCGAGGGGTGGAACAACGCCGAGGAGACCTTCAACGTGACCCTGGAGCTGGTGCGCCGGGGCTACACCGAGCCGCAGATCGAGAAGCTCTGGAGCGGGAATCTGCTCCGGGTGATGGAGGAGAACGAGAAGGTGGCACGGCGCCTGCGGGGCGTGTCGTAAGCATCGGCCATTAACCCGCGCGGGTAATGGTGAACGGTCAGCAGTGAACGGTCAACAGTGAATGGTCAACAGTGAATGGTCAACAGTGAACGGTGCACGGTGAAGCATCCAGCGTCGAGCCTCACTCTGATCGCCCTGCTCTGCGCCGCTCCCGCGTCGGCCCAGTCGGACTCCACCCGCATCCTCGCCGATTTGGTTATCACGGGGGCGAAGGTGTGGAGCACCGACGGCGCCCTCAATCCGGACGCGATAGCCATCCTGAACGACCGGATTGTGGCCGTGGGGACGGCGGACGGGATACTCGCCCTGGCGGTCCCCGGCTTTCGCCGTCTCCACCTGCCCGGCCGGTTCATTACCCCGGGCTTCATCGACAACCATACCCATTTCGGACAGGCCGGCGCCCTGCTGTTAGGCGTCAACCTGCTCGACGTCGCGGAGGAGGGCTCGCTGGTTAAACGGGTGCGAGAGGCCCGCGATCGGGTGTCCGCGGGCGCCTGGCTGGTGGGCGGGGATTGGGGCGCGTATGAGGCTTGGGCCCAGGGGTCCACCGGTCGCGATAGCGGCGCCGCCGCCAGGCCACCCTTCAATCCCACCCGCTCGGCCATCGACTCCGTCACGCCGCGCACCGCGGCGCTGCTGTCGAAATGGGATCGATCGGCCTTCCTGGCCAACGGCCGAGCGCTCGAGCTGGCCGGCGCCTCCTGCGACTGGCCGGGAGTCGAATGTCAGAACGGCCGGATGACCGGCCGGTTGTCGTCCGACGCCGCCACCCGGGTTCGGGCCGCCATGCCGCCCAGATCCATGGAGCAGAAGCTGGCCGAAGCCCGCGTCGCACTGGACCAGCTCCGGAGCTTCGGCGTCACCACCATCCACGACAATACCTCGCCTGACCAGCTCGAGGTCTACCAGGAGCTGCGCCGTCGCGGAGAACTGACCGTCCGGATCTATGCCCGTCCCACGCTCGACCGGGTCGAAGCCCTGCGGGCCCAGGGCATCGGGCCCGGCTTCGGTGACGACCTGATCCGGCTGGGCGGGCTCAAGGGATTCGTCGACGGGATCATGGGCAACTCCAGCGCCCGGTTCTATCAGCCCTATCTCACCAGCGGCAAGCTGGGTGACTGGCGCCCGATGATGAGCCCGCCCGGCAACATGGAACGCTTGCTCCTGATCGCCGACTCGGCGGGGTGGTGGCCCCAGGTACATGCCATCGGCGACCACGCGATCGATACCCTGCTCACGATGTATGAGCGGGTCTTTGCCGCCCACGGTCCCAAACCGCGGCGCTGGCGGGTGATCCACACCCAGGTAATCAGCGGGCCCGAGGTGGCTGCTCGTATGAAGCGGCTGGGCGTCATCGCCGAAGTCCAGCCCTTCCACGCCATCGACGATATGCGCTGGATGGAACAACGGATCGGAGCCCGCTCCCGCTGGGCCTACGCCTTCCGTACCCTGGAACAGGCCGGGGTCATGCTCTCTTTCGGCAGCGACTGGCCCGGTACCAATGCGGCCTGGTACACCGCCGACCCCATCGTCGGCATGTACGCGGCCACCACGCGACAGACCCTCGACGGCAAGCCCGAGGGCGGCTGGTACCCCGAGGAACGGGTGAGCCTGGAGACCGCGCTCCGGGCCTACACCAGCAACAATGCCTACGCCGAGGGGGCGAACGACAAAGGCAGAATCCTGCCGG
This sequence comes from Gemmatimonadales bacterium, assembly GCA_036396495.1. Classification (GTDB taxonomy): domain Bacteria; phylum Gemmatimonadota; class Gemmatimonadetes; order Gemmatimonadales; family GWC2-71-9; genus SZUA-320. The sequence continues at coordinate 5,119 of DASWKS010000315.1, read as the reverse complement.
GCGTGCTGGCTGATCTGGCGGTGTGGGACGCCGACCCGTTCGCCGGGCCCGTGAGCGGGCTCAAGGATCGCAAGGTGGTCGTCACCATTCTCGGCGGCAGGATCGTCTACCAACGCCATTGACGATAGTAGGTTTCCAACGCTTTCCCGCCTCGCCGCATCCCACCCCTTGAAACCTTAGGGGGCGTCGGCCCGTCGTCCCCCTAAGAACCTCAGGGAGCGAGACTTGCCCCGTCCCGAACTCGACCTGCTCCGGGGAACCCTGGACCTGCTGGTCCTCCGGACCCTGTCCGCCGGCCCGTTGCACGGCTATGCCATCGCCGCCGCCATCAAGCAGCGCACCGACGACGCCATTCTGGTGGAGGAGGGTGCGCTCTATCCCGCCCTGCACCGCCTGGAATCCCGCCGCTGGGTCGCCGCCGACTGGGGCTACTCCGACAACAACCGGAAGGCCCGCTACTACAGCCTGACGGCCGCCGGCCGCCGCCAGCTCAAGACCCAGGTCTCCCTCTGGCAGCGCTATGTCGACGCGGTCGCCAAGGTCCTGGCTTCCGAGGAGGTCTGAGATGCGTCTCCCCCCTGGATTGCGCCGGGTCTTCCGGCTGGACTCGGGCCGCTCCGATGCCGATCCCGACATCCGGTCCGAGATCGAATTCCACCTCCAGACCCGGATCGACGAGCTGGTGGCCCAGGGGATGTCGCCCGCGGCGGCTCGGGACGCCGCGATGGGGCAGTTCGGCTCGCCCGAGCGGGTCGCCGCCGAGGTCGGGGACATCGATGCGAGGATCCAAGCCGGCACCGGCCGGCGGGAGTGGTGGAGCGGGGTGATGCAGGATCTGCGGATCTCGCTCCGGGGAGCGCGGCGCACACCGCTCTACGCTCTGGTCGCGTCGATCACGTTCGCCCTCGGCATCGGTGCCAACGCGGCGGTCTTCTCGCTGCTGGACGCGGTCGTGATTCGACCGCTGCCCTTCCCCGGGCTCGACCGGCTGGTGCGGATCTACGAGCACGACACCAAAGAGGACCGCCCCTTCGGCCAGATCACCATCGCGGACTTCCGCGATTGGCAGAGCCAGACCACCACGTTCGAGGGACTGGCCGCCTTTCGGTATCGGTTCTTTACCCTGACCGGCACCGGCGAGGCACAGTCGCTGATGGGTGGGCAGGTGTCCCCGGCGTTTTTCGACATTCTGGGCATCCGGCCCTTCATCGGCCGTGCCTTCCGGAATGAAGAAGGCGCATCCGGCGCGCCGGGAGTGGCCATCCTGAGCCACGGCGCCTGGGTCCGTCTGTTCGGCGCCGACAGCAGCATCGTAGGCCGGGCCATCCGGCTCAACAACGAGGAAGCCGAAGTCATCGGGGTGCTGCCGCGCGAGTTCGTGAATCCCCTCGGCGAGCCCCTCGATGTCTGGACACCCTCTGACTTCGAGGCGGTGGCCAGTGACCAGGCCCGAGCCCGCCGGATGCACTTCCTGGCCGGCTTCGGCCGGATCCGCGAGGGGATCGAGTTCGAGCGCGCCAATGAGGAGTTGCTGACCGTCGGCCGGCGGCTGGAGACGGACCATCGCGAGATGAATAAAGGACATCTCCCCCAGATGATCCCGCTCCAGGAGGCCGGTATCTCAACCGTCCGTCCGGTGCTCTGGCTGGTGATGGGAGCGGTGGGACTGGTGCTGCTGATCGCCTGCGCCAACCTGGCCAATCTGGTCTTCGCGCGCACCCTGAGCCGGAGCCGGGAGCTGGCGGTCCGCTCGGCCCTGGGGGCGGGCCGTTGGCGTCTGGTGCGGCAGGTGATGATCGAGCAGCTGCTGCTGGCCGGGTTTGGCGGTGTCATCGGGGTGCTCGCCGCCTCATGGACTAGCGCGGCGTTCGTCGGGCTGCTGGGTCAATCCATGCCGCGGGCCGAGCTGGTCCGCACCGACGGGCGGGTCCTGGTGTTCGCCCTGATGCTGACACTGGTCGCGGCGCTGGCATCGGGGTTGTTGCCCGCATTTCACGCGGCCCGGGCCGACTTCAGTGACGCCCTCAAGGCCGGCAGCCACGGCAGCACGCTCTCACGCCAGAGTCATCGCCTCCGGTCCCTGCTGGTCACGGTGCAGGTGGGACTGGCGGCGGTGCTGATCGTCGGATCGGCCCTGGCGCTCAGGAGCCTCTCGACCCTGCTCGACCAGGAGTTGGGCTTCGAGACCGAGTCGGTCTGGGTGTTTTCGGCGCCGGCGGTCCCGGCCCGATACCCGGAAGCACCGCAGATCCTCGCCTTTCAAGCCGATTTTCTGGAGCGGCTTCGCTCGCTGCCGGGCGTGGCGAGCGCCTCAGCGGCGTACAGCGCACCGATGCTGAACGTGAGCACCACCAGCATCGTACCGGAAGGGGTGATACTCCCGCCCGGTCCTGCTCCGGCGGTCGGCTACAACGCCGCCTATCCGGACTACTTCCGGGTGATGGGCATCCCGCTGCTCCGCGGCCGGCTGATGGATGCCCGTGACCGGATGGACGCGCCCCCGGTGGTGGTGGTGAATCAGGCGCTGGCTGACCGCCACTGGCCGGGACAGCATCCCATCGGAAAGCGGGCTCGGATGGGGCCCGATCCGAACGCACCGTGGGTCGAGGTCGTAGGAGTGGTGGCCAATATCCGGCGGCGCAACGTGCAGCTGCCGCCCGAACCGGAGGTCTACTATCCCCTGACCCAGGACGTCACCCGGGGGCCGAGCTACGTCGTGCGAGTGGCGGGCGACCCCGCCCCGGTGCTGGCGGGCATTCGCGCCGCGCTGCGCGCCCTTGACCGCGAGATTCCCCTGGGAAACCTGCGGCCGCTCACCGAGGTGGTGGCCGGCAGCTTGCGCCAGCCCCGTTTCCTGTCGGCGCTCCTCACCCTGTTCGGCGGGCTGGCCTTGGTTCTCGCCGCGGTGGGGATCTACGGGGTGATCGCGTTCCTGGTGGCCGAGCGGCGGCGCGAGATCGGGGTCCGATTGGCGTTAGGCGCCGGGAGTGCGCGGGTAGTCCGGCAGACCCTCTGGCGGGGCCTGCGGCCGGTGCTGGCCGGGCTGGGCCTGGGCCTCGTCGCCGCGGTCCTGGCGGGGCGGCTCGCAGCCAATCTCTTCTACCAGGTCAAGGCCGCCGATCCGCTGGCGCTCGGCGCGGCGGCCGTCGTGCTGCTGCTCGCGGGGGTCGTCGGCTGCCTGGCGCCGGCCAGGCGGGCGGCGAAGGTGGAACCTGGGATCGTGCTGCGGGAATGACCATTGGGTGATTTAGCGGTTTGCCGACTTAACGATTCAGCGATTGCGCACCCGAGTATTGAATCGCTAAACCGTCAAATCGCTGAATCGCCGAATGGTCGGTGCCGTTCCCTACTGCCGCACCAGCACCAGGTTCAGTTTGGCGGGATCGCCCAGGTCGTCACCGTCAAAATCGAGCTCGTTGTCGGCTCCGCTGAGCGTGAGGGTATTGCCGCTCAGGTTCCAGTCGAACTGCCAGGTGATGGTATTCCCGCCCTCGCTGTGCCGGATGGTGAACACCTCGCTGGAACTGGACCAGGTTCCGGTGATCACCTCTTCCGGCTGCCCGGGGAAGGTACTCGTTATCCGGCAGGTCTCGTTGGCGTTCAACTCCGCCGTGAGCACCATTCCCAGCGCCACCAGCTCGACTTTCTCCGTGGGGTTGGCCACGTTCACCAGCTCGACTTTGGTCGCCCGCCAGGTCCCGGTCAGGCCCGAGGGACTCGGGCCGGCCCCGTCATCATCGCCGCCGCAGGCGGCAAGCAGCAGCAGCGCGGCCAGGCCGGCGCCCCGAATCGTGCGTCCGTTCATCAGCCCCTCCTGTGGGAGTAGGCCGAACCTATCAATCCGTGCCTGTGGCAAGGGTGAACGCCCGATGAAGCTTCCCTGTCCTCCGGGCGGAGTGCCCCACGAATCGGCGTCATCTCCAGAGCCATGCCTCGGAAACCACCGGCCACGCTGTCAACTAGAGTTCTAGGAGCTGGCTCATCAACCCGGGAGAACTCCATGCAGCTGCTAATCCCTCACCGTATCAGCCGAATCATGACAGCGACGGTCCTCGCCCTTCTGGCCGCGCCGACAATGGAGGCACAGGAAATCTGGCCGATCATGGGCGAGCGGAACTACTTCCGTCTGGAAGCCATGCGATCCTCGTTTGATGACGTCGAGGTCGACCTCGCCAACGGCATCGCTGAGGCGGCCTTGGCGATTTCGCTGGGGCAACGGCACCGGCTCAGTTTCAGCCTTCCCATCGCCCGTTTCAGCCCCAGTGAATCGTCGTTGTCCGGCTCACTGGTGGGCAACCCGTACATCGGCCTCGACTTCGGTGCCAGCTCCACCGGGTGGTACGGTCAGGTCGGTGGCCGGCTGCCGGTTGCCTCCGAAGACGAGGCCTCCGCCCGGTTCGTCGGTCTGTTCACGGACTTCGATCGGGCCGAGGCGTTCATACTGGATGTGGTTTCGATCACGACCACACTGGGCTATCGACACCACGAAAGCTCTGGCCTGACCATCGGTGTGCGCCTGGGAGCTTCAGGGTGGATCCCCAGCGGCGACGCCGCGGGTGACACGGAAGTCCTGGCTCATTACGGCTTCCGAGTAGGATACGATCGTCAACGCGCGATTCTCGGCGTGGGATTCACGGGCCGACTCCTGGTGACCGAGGAGGACGCGGAGGACCGCGCCACTCATCAGGTGGCATTCGACCTGGCCTACCGGTTTGATCGCGTGATTCCGGCGGTGGGACTGAGACTCCCCCTCGACGAAGAGCTCTCAAGCGACCTGAACGCCGTCGTGATCGTAGCGTTGAAGCTTCTGTGGTGATGACGGACCGATAATCGCACCCCTCGCGCGACCTGAATTCGGATGGTAACATGTCGCATAGAGCCTGCTAGCCGGGTTCCTGATTGCAGCACGCGCTTGACACAATTGTAGGATCGGTACTGCTGACCCTCGTGGTTCTTCCGGGCACCCGGTTCCTACATCGCCAGAACCCATAGCGTGTTGAGGTGCACCAATGCCGCTTCCCAACTGCCGACGGGGCGGTGTCCGGCTTTTGGTCGCCGTCCTGACTCTCCTCGGCTGTCGGGAGAACCAATCCGACAGCGTCGGTCCCCAGTTCGCCAA
>DASWKS010000314.1:0-13446 GCA_036396495.1 Gemmatimonadales bacterium | reverse complement strand
AATACCGGAAGGTGTAGGCGTCGTCGAACGACGCCTCCTCCACCAGGGAGAGGGTCTCGCCGAACTGGGCCTCGGTTTCGCCGGGGAACCCCACGATGAGGTCGGTCGACAGCGTGACGCCCGGCAGGGCGCTTCGCAGTTTCGCCACCACCTCGAGCAACTCTTCCCGGCTGTAGCGCCGGAGCATCCGGCGCAGCACCGCGTTCGATCCGCTCTGAGCCGGCAAATGCACGTGCTCACAGACCGCGGCCGTCGCGGCCATGGCCTCCAGCACCCGGTCGCTGAAATCGGTGGGATAGGGGCTGGTGAAGCGCAACCGGCGGATGCCGGCGATCCGGCCCACCGCGCGCAACAGATCCGCGAAATCGTGGGTGCCATCGTGATACGAGTTGACAGTCTGGCCGAGCAGCGTGACCTCGGTGGTCCCCTGGTCGGCCAGCCCCGTCACCTCGAGGACCACGTCCTGGAGTTTACGACTGCGCTCGGGTCCCCGCGTATACGGAACGATGCAGAAGGTGCACTTGTAATTGCAGCCTCGCTGGACCGTCACGAATTGGGTGGGCCCCGGCCGGCGGACCGGCGGGACGTCCTCATAATGCTCCCAGGAACGGAACGAGGTGTCGGCGATCCGCTCCCCGCTTCCGGCTTCCTTGAGGAGTGCCGGCAGGTTTCGGTACGCATCCGGCCCCGCCACCAGGTCCACCTGAGCGTCGCGCGCCAGCAGGGCCGGCCCCAGCCGCTGGGCCATGCATCCCACCACGCCCAGGACGCTGCCGGGCCGCCGGAACCGCTGCAGCTCGCCGACCCGCCCCACCACCCGCTGCTCCGCGTTGTCCCGGACGGCGCAGGTATTCACCAGCATGACGTCGGCCTCGGCGGGGAGCTCGGTCTGGACGTACCCGGCTCCGCCTAACACCCCGAGCATGAGCTCGGTGTCGGCGACGTTCATCTGACAACCGTAGGTCTCGATGTAAACCCGCTTCATACCTCTCACCCCGCATCCCGTGAACGGTGAACGGTCAACGGTCAACGGGGGCCGGGCTGTTCACTGTTCACTGTTCACTGTTCACTGTTCACTGTTCACTGTTCACTGTTCAGTATTTCCTGTGCACGCGAAGAAGAACTTAGGGTCGAATACCGACCCCGATGCTGATCATGAAGCTCCGCTCCTTGAACGGGCCGCCATCGTCGCGCCAGGCCCGTTCCAGCGCGATGTCCAGGCTGCCCCGATCGGCGGTGAACCGGAAGCCGGTTCCGAGACTCACCTGGATTTCGCGCCCTTTTTGCGCCTCCACCAGGGGGAAGGGCAACTGGGCGTAGCGGATCCCGGCACGAAGCGGAAACCGGTTGGGACGCGCACGATTTCGGATCCACTCGAAGCCGAGCGAGGCTTCGGTGGTATTGCGGGAGCCCAGTCCGCCTTCGCTGGTGACGAACTCGTTGGTCACCGACCAGTTGCGGCGCAGTCCCTGCCCCGCCAGCAGCAGGCGCGACCCGGCCTGCACCTGGAACCCCACGGCCAGCGTGATGGGCAGCGGAATGCTCTCCAGCTGGGTCGAGTCCTTGTAATAGGCGAGATCGCCGTCCCAGCGCACCATCCCCGCCAGCCGCAGGCCGTTGACCGGTTGGGCTGACACCCCGGCCGACAAACCGGGCCCGCTGAACGAGAGCTCGTTCCGGATTCGCACCGGCACGTAGCTCGAATCACTGAACCGGCGCCGGTACTCGATTTTGTTGGTGCCGGTCAGCAGATGGAGGCCCAGACCCACGGCCAGCCGGGGACTGACGGTGTACGCGAGGGCCCCCCGGATGTCGGTCACGCCGCCCCGGGAGACCAGCGTATCGTTGACCGCCACCGGGACGTCGCGCAGCAGCAGAGTATCCGTCAGGGCCAGCGCGAAAGTGCGGTCGGTGAAGCCCGACACACTGACGCCATAGTCCCACCGGGCGCCGACCGGGCCGGCCACCATGATCAGGGGGAACTGGGTGTCATTGCCGCTGGCGCTGCCGAAGGGATTGTCCGAGCTGCGCCAGAAATGTCGCAGCGAGACCGAGCCGATGTGGCGCTGGGTGATCCAGAGGGCCGCCGGATTGAGACCCACCTCGGGATCGAACAGCGCGTTTCCGCCGCCCATCCCCTGGGCCCGGGCCGACAACGGCAGGAGGGGAAGGCCCAGCACCCGGGTCCCGAACATCGAGGCTTGAGCCGCCGCGTAGCCGGGCAGGAGCGCCGCCACGGCACAGAACAGGATCAGTCGGCGGATCATGGCTGCTCGACCTGGGACGGGCGCATATAAGTGATTCGCAGTCGCGGTTTGCCCTCGGCCGACCGGGTGGACCTGAACACGGGCCGGTGGAACGAGCCGCCGTCGGGCGCCAGCGCCACCAGCACGGTCGGTGGCAGGCCGCCTTCAGGCAGGCCCCAGAGCTGCACGATCCCCAGCACATCGACGGCGAACAGCGCCGTCGATCCGTCAGTCGGCAGAGAGGCCGAACCATTCACCGCGAACGATGGGGTGGATTTCGCGCCGATATCCTTGATCACGCCCCGAATGTCGATCAAGGCGGCGTCGCCTCGAAGCCCGAGCAGCGGCTCGGCCGGCGTGAGCTCCAGGGTGGCTCGCACCAGAATCACACTCGAATCGCGGAAGAAATCAGGGATGGGGAACCGCAGCACGCTGCGACCGGACGGCCGCCGGCCGGCATAGAGCAGATCGGGATCGATTGCGTCGCCGGCGCTCGCCAGCGCGAACCCGTTGTCCTCGGAGCTCAACGAGATGGTCTGGCGCTGCAACGCCGTGTCAGCCACGTCGGCCTTCACATAGGTGGCAAAGGCGGCGCCCCCGCTCCCGCCAATAGCGCTGAGCCGAACCCCGGTAGGCTCGTCGGCCACCATCCGGATCCCCAGAGCCAAGCGCCCGCTGTCGTCGGGTGGAATCAGGTTGGCGAGCGTGGTGCTGTCGGTGATCAGAGCCCGGATGGTGCCGGATTTCACCGAGTCGGGCACCGCGATGCTGTCGATCAGGCTGGCCGGCCCCAGCGCCGCCTCGATGTCGGGAAAGGTGGTGAGCGAGTCGAAGGCCAGCGGAACTCGATGGAGATAGAGTTTGAGTCCCGATACCAGGGTGTCCCGGGCTACCAGGTTGAACGCGAACACCACCGAGTCGGTGGTGTAGGGGTGGACCACCGAAGACACCGTGACGGAGTCGGACCGTTGGGGGAATCGCACCCACGACCGGGCCTCACCCGCCTCCAGGCCGTTGGAAACCAGAAGCGACGTGGTGCCGGTGTGGCCGGAGTAGCCGAAGAAGGCCGTATCGCTGCCCTCGATGGCGAGAACAACGGTGTCCTGGACCAACGGCTGGCCGCCGGGACACAACTCCGGGCAGCGGCCCGGTACGGTGAGCTCCTCCTCGCACCCGGCGAGCACCAGCGCCCCAGTGGCCAGCGGAAGCAGCCACCTCATCGCAGTTGACTGCTGGAAAAGGCGGCCGGCAGCAGTTCCCCGGCCTGCCATTGCCGGGACGATGCCGGACCGATAGCGATCACCTCGGCATCCGGCGCGAACTCATAGAGCACCTGGCGGCAGGCCCCGCACGGCGGCGCCGGAGGATCGCTGTCACTGACGACAATGACCCGGCGAAACCGGCGCACCCCGGCGGCCACTGCCGCGCCCACGGCCACCCGTTCGGCGCACATGGTCAGCCCGTACGAAGCGTTTTCCACGTTGCAGCCGGTGAAGACGGAGCCGTCTTCGGCTTCGATGGCGGCGCCGACCCGGAATCGGGAGTAGGGGGCATATGCCTGCTGCTGCGCTCGCCGCGCCGCGTCGATCAATCCATCACCCACGCCAAACCTCACCAAGAAAGGACGTGCCCGCTGGCAGTGGGTCGAGTTCGAAGAACTCCGCCACCGTCTGCCCGATGTCGGCAAACGTGGCCCGCTCACCCAGGGGCACCGGGCTGACCGAGGGACCGAAGACCAGCACCGGCACCGCCTCCCGGCTGTGATCCGTGGAGGGAGTGGTTGGGTCGTTCCCGTGATCAGCGGTAAAGATAATCAGATCATCCGGTTGGACCTTTGCGACCAGCCCCGGAATGGCCTCGTCCAGCTGGGCCAGGCCTTTGACATAGCCTGGCACGTCGTTGCGGTGACCCCAGGACTGGTCGAACTCGATGACGTTCGCCAGCAGGAAGCCGCGCTGCATCGACCCCAGGGCTCCCGCGATCAGGTCGAAGGCCTGCGCGTTACTGGCGGTATGCACGCTGGAGATCCCCCGCCGGGCGAAGAGATCATCCACTTTGCCGACCCCCACCCGGGGAACCAGCCCCTGCTCGCAGCGGTCCAGCAGCGTGTCGGCCGGAGGCGGGAGGCTCAGATCGCGCCGGTGGTCCCCGACCCGAAGCCACGCCCCGTTCTCTCCCCGAAAGGGGCGCGCGATGACCCGCGACACTCCGTGCTCGCCCTGCAGGATCTCGCGGGCCGTGTCGCAGGCGGCGTACAACTCCTCCAGCGGGATGACCTCCTCGTGGGCGGCGACCTGAAACACACTGTCGGCCGAGGTGTACACGATCCACTGACCGGTGCGCGCCTGCTCCCGACCGAACTGGTCCAGGACCGCGGTCCCGGACGCGGCCCGATTGCCCAATACGCCTCGCCCGGTCCGACGGGCAAACTCGCTGATCAGGTCGGCCGGGAACCCGGCTGGATAGGTGGGAAACGGCCGTTTCAACACCAAACCGCACAGTTCCCAGTGACCGGTGGTGCTGTCCTTCCCCGCTCCCATCGGATGCGCGATGCCGAAGGCGGCCTGCGGCACATCCACCGGCGCGAGACCAGCGAGCGGGCGGCAGCGCCCCAACCCCAGCCGCTCCAGGTTCGGCAGTCGGAGCCCGCCGACCGCCTGGGCGACGTTGCCCAGCGAGTCGCTGCCCAGATCGCCGTACGCCTTCTGGTCGGGCGTGGCGCCGATCCCGACCCCGTCGAGGACGATGATCGCGGCGCGGCGGACGGACAGGCGGGCGGGCGGACGGGCGGACGGACGGACGGACGGCACTAGCTCGATTGCCCTTGCACGAAGCGAAATCGCAAGCCGGTCAACACTTCACCCAACAACTTCTGTTCGTCCTCCGTGAGGTTCCCTTTGCTCTTCTCTTCCAGCATGCCGAGCGTGTCGATCAGCGCACGAGCAACCTCGCGCGGGTCGGACCCAGCCGCTTCCGCCGGCAATTGACCTTCGAGGATCGACGAGGCCTGCGCGGCAAGGCCCATGACAAGAGAACCAAAGTGTGGATTCATAGTTACCGTCCGCCTGTCCGCCTGTCCGTCAGTCCGTCGGTGCGTCAGTCCGTCGGTGCGTCAGTCCGCCCGTCCGCCCGGGTACCGCCGAGCCACCCGGGTCCCGAGCGAGGTCAGGAGCTCATAGGAAATGGTTCCGGCGGCTTCTGCTTGCTGGTCCAGCGATACCTGGCCCCCGAAGATCGTCACGCTGTCGCCCGGCCGCATCGGCGAGTCGCCCGCGTCAATCATGGTCATGTCCATGGTCACCCGGCCGACAATCGGGTGCACCGTCCCGGCCCCCTCGATCCGCCCCCGGCCGGAAAGCGATCGCAGGACCCCGTCGGCGTAGCCCGCCCCGATCGTAGCGATGGTGGTGACCCGGGCGGCGATCCACGAGGCGCCGTAGCTGACGCTGTCGCCCTCCGCCACCCGCCGGACCGCGACTACCCGGGCCTGAAACCGGGCGACCGTCTCGGGCTGATGAGTGCCGGCGCGACCGCCGTAGAGATAGATGCCGGGGCGGGCGAATTCGCCACCGTACATCCGGTCCACGAAGCTGCCGGCGCTCGAGGCCGCGTGGACCGCGCGAGGGCGACGCCCCAGGGTAGCGATCGCCTGCTGCAGCCGGTCCCACTGGATCCGGGCCGAAGCCGGATCGGTGTCCGCCGAGTGAAAATGGGTGAAGATCCCTTCCCACCCCTCGGCGGATGGCAACAGGCCCCGCAACTGGTCCAACATCTCGGCATCGTCGAACGGGATGCCCGCGCGACGCATGCCGGTATCGATCTCCAGGTGAAACGGCGCGCCGCCGAGCGCGAGCCAGGCCTGCAGCGCTTCGAGGTCGCCGATACAGGGACGAGCGTCCGCGGCCCGATATGCACCGGCCCAGGCCGGCAGCAGCGGCGTGAAGACCAGAATGGGCCGTTCGATACCGGCCCGGCGCAGCGCCTGGGCTTCATCGAGCGCCGCGACGCCGTAGCCCCACGGATTGAGCGACTCGAGGGCCCGCGCCACCGGGACCGCACCCAGGCCATAGGCGTCGGCCTTGATCATGGGAAGCAACGGGGCGCGGACCGCGGCGGCGACGGTCGCCGCGTTGCGCCGGAGCGCCGCTAGGTCGATGTCGACCCAGGCGCGACTGAGCTCCGGGCTGGTGGTCATCGCGGGCGCTTGGACGCGGAAACCTGAATCGGGACGAAGGCGAGGACGACGCTGCCGGAGGCACGGTCCCCGGCGCCGGCTCTCTTTGGCTTGCGACTCTTGAGCTGCGCCAGCAGGCGCAGCACCTGGCGCCGGATCCGGGTCAGCTCGGCCGGCGTGGCCCGCACCGGGATCCGTGCGGCCACCGGGCCCAGTGCTTTGGGCCAAGGATGGCGCTGCTGCCGGGCCATGGCGCTGAGGAGCTCGTCGCGGGAGGTATCGAACACGTTCGCGGCGGCATCGACCGAGGCCCGGAGACCGGCCTCGGCCGGGGCCAGGATGGACGGGTCCACCGCCAGCTCCCGCGCGATGGCGACGTAATACTGCTCGGTCGTCCCCCGGTTCTGGCGGGTCCCGGTCAGCCGGATCAGCCCAGCCTTCTCCAGCGCGCGGGTGTGGTGGTAGAGCCGGGTCGGGGCCAGCCGGAGCGCGGTGGCCGCCTGCTTGGTGGTACAGGGACCGGCGGCGAACGCCTCCAGCAGCCGGAGCCGGATCGGCGACGCCAGCATGCGGAGCTGATCCAGCCGGCGGACGGTGTAGACCGCGGCCGGGCCCCGGCGGGAGCGGGCCGAGCGGGGCGGGGCGGGCATGGGCCCGAGTCTAGCGGGGGCTTGCCCGCCAGGCAATCAGTCGATTATTCATGTCTTATTGAATAATCAGAAGAGCCTCATCATGCGCCAGCCCGATCTCGTCCTCACCCTCCTCATCCTGGCCTGGCCGGTATGGGAGCACCGGGTCGGCCTGCCCCGGCTTCAGGCGGCCCTGGCCCAGGGCCGGCCCGATGCCCTGACTCGGAGCTACCGCCGGACCATCCTGCTGCAATGGTCTCTGGCGCTGCTGGCTCTCCTGATCTGGACCCTCCCGGGCCGGCCCCTCGCCGACCTCGGGCTGCGGCTGCCCCAGGGATGGCGGGCCGGGCTCACTCTGGCGCTGCTCGGCCTGCTGGGGGCGGTCCTGTTCCGGCAGGAGCGCGCGGTGCGGCGGGACCCCGCGGCGCGGGAGAAGGTCCGGCCTCAGCTGGCCGCGGTCGCGTGGTTCCTTCCCCGGACCCGCCCCGAGTTGGCCGGCTTCACCCGGCTCGGCCTGACCGCCGGAGTCTGCGAGGAACTGCTGTGCCGCGGCTGGCTCTTCGCGGTGCTGGCCCCCTGGCTGCCGGTCGGCGTCACCCTGTTGCTGACCTCGTTGTTCTTCGGTCTGGGCCATTGGTATCAGGGACCCGCGGGCGTGGCCAAGACCGGGATCACCGGCCTGGTGATGGGCGCGCTGTACCTGGCCACCGGATCGGTGCTGGTGCCGATGGTAGTGCACGCGGCGTTCGACGTGGGATCGGGCCGGGTCGCGTTCCTGGTTCTGGGGGAACCTCCAGTCTGACGGTCGGCAGGGATTCCGCTCGACGGGTTGCGGCCCCGGGGCCGCCGGGGGAGATTGGGCCCGGGAGACGAATCATGACCCACCAGGCTCCGGCCCTGCCCGGCCTGACCTCGGAGTTCGCCGAGCGGTTCGAAGTGACGCGCGAGCTGGGGCGGGGCGGTATGGCCGTCGTACTGCAGGCCCACGACCGCAAGCTCGACCGGCTGGTGGCGCTCAAGCTGCTCGCCACCGAGCTCAGCGCTGCCGTAGGCGCGGAGCGTTTCACCCGCGAGATCCGTCTCACCGCTCGGCTGGTCCACCCCAACATCGTGCCGTTGTATGACTCGGGTCAGCTGGGCCCGCGGCTCTACTATGTCATGCCCTTCATCGAGGGCGACACGCTGCGGGTGCGGCTGTCCCGTTCGGGGCCCCGGCCTATCACCGAGGTCATCCGGATCCTGTCCGATCTGGCGGAAGCGCTGGCCTACGCCCACTCCCAGGGCATCGTCCATCGCGACATCAAGCCGGAGAATGCCTTCTGGTCCAGCGACCGCGCCCTGTTGGCCGACTTCGGCATCGCCACCATGACCAGCACCAATCGAGCGGCCACGCTTACCGCCCACGGCATGATCATCGGCACGCTGGCCTACATGAGTCCCGAACAGGCGTCGGGCGCCCCGGCGATCGACGGCCGAGCCGATCTCTACAGCCTCGGCTGTGTCGCCTTCGAGCTGCTCACCGGGGACCCGCCCTACGTCCGCGACTCGCCGGCCGCGGTGATCGGGGCCCATTTGAGCGCCCGGGTGCCGTCGATCGCGGAGCGGCGGGCCGATGTTCCGGTCGGTCTGGCGTTTGTGGTCGAGCGGCTCCTGGCGAAGGACCCCGAGGGCCGGCCCGCCACCGCCAACGCCTTCCTCGATGAGCTGCGGGATGGCGCGGCGCCCACGCCCCAGCCAGGGCCGGCGCCGGCGCCCCATTACATCCCGATCCGCGACGCCACCGACCCGCCCGAGATCACTGACCTGTGCATCAAGGGTCGCGCCCTGCTGGTCCGCGCCATTCACGGAGGTGAAGGCACCCGCGAGAAATACGAAATGGCCAAGGTGTATTTCGAGAACGCGCTGGCGAAGGCACCCACCAGTGCCCGGGCCCTGGTCGGCCTGGCCGATGTGTTCCACGGGCTGGGGCTGCGCGGCTTCATGGATCCGGAAGAGGGGATGGAGCGGGGCAACGAGCTACGGCGTCGAGCGCTGGCCACCGGCGATATGGTCAGCGAGGTACACGTCTCGCTCGGCTACCGGGTGCTGTACTGGGAGGACGATTACGATACCGCCGGGTTGGAGCTGGCCCGCGCGGTGGCGCTGGATCCCGACAACTCGGAGGCGCGGCGCTTCTATGGCGGCTGGCTCAAGATCGCCGGCCGGCTCGATGAAGCGCTCAGCCACATGCAGGCCGCGGTCCGGCTCGCGCCCCTGGCGCCGTTCATGCACCTCGGCCTGGCAGATGTCCTGATGGCCCTGGGCCGTAATGACGAAGCAGTCGGCCCCCTGCGCGATGCCCTTCGGCTGGCCCCCAAGTACGGCGCCGCCTTGGAACGGCTGGAGATCAGCTGCCACCGCGCCGGACGGCACGAGGAGGCCCTCGACGCCCGCCGGACCTGGTTAGGCATCCGGGGCCTGGACCGGCGGATGGAGTTGCTGGTACAGGAAGCGGCCCGCGACGGCTGGCTGGCGGCCCGGGAGCAGGACCTGCGACGGGATCTGGACGAAGCGCTGGCGGGCTCGGAGCAGGAGGACCCCTTCCGTGACGTCAAGATCACCCGCCAGCTTTCCGACCGCATCATCATGATTCTGGCCGAGCTGGGCGACTGGACCCAGGCCATGGACTGGGTCGAGCGGGGCTACCTGCGGCGCCCGGGCCGGCTGCGGCGCGTCCTCACCGACCTTCCCTTCGATCGCCACGGACTCGCGGTTGATCCACGATATGCCCGACTCCTGCGCACCGCGGGGCTGACTGAACTGCTGTAAGTGCGGGTGAGGGGGGAGTGAATTCAGAGTGCCCAATGCTGAATGCCCAGGGCAGAGGGGGCACACCTTAGCGCTCATCGTGCCCCCTCTGCCCTGGGCACTGGGCATTCGGCATTCTGCACTTATTCTCCCCTCCATGACTGACCCATCCCCCCTCGCCCGAGCAATGTCCATCGTAGCCGACCTGCGGGTGCGCTGTTCCTGGGACCGGGTCCAGACCCGGGAGACCCTGCGCCCCTATCTGGTCGAGGAAGTCCACGAGCTGGACCACGCGCTGGGCGAAGCCGATCCGGCGGCGATTCGAGAAGAGGTGAGCGACCTGCTGCTCCATCTCGCCTGGCAACTCGTGCTGGCGCAGGAGCTGGGTGAATTCACCCCCGACGACGTGGCCGGTGATCTCGAACACAAGATGCGGCGGCGGCATCCGCATCTCTTCGACCTGGGGCCCCGGGAAGGGTGGGAAACGCTCAAGCAGAAGGAAAACGGCCGAGGCGTGCTCGAGGGCCTCCCGCCCCTCCCGACCCTGCTGATGGCGTATCGGCTGCAGGAGCGGGCGGCTTCGGTGGGATTCGATTGGCCCGATGCGACCGGACCGCTGGCCAAAGTACGGGAAGAGCTGAACGAATTGGAATCCGAGGCGGCGGGACGGACCGTCGAGCCGATCGGCGGCCCGCCCGATCCCCGGCTGGAAGAGGAACTGGGGGACTTGCTCTTCTCGGTCGTGAACCTGTCCCGCAAGCTGGCCGTCGCTCCCGACAATGCGCTGCAGCGCGCCAATCGAAAGTTCCGGGAGCGCTTCGGCGCGGTGGAGCGACGCGCGGCCGAACGCGGGATCGATGTGCACCGTGCCGGCCTTGAGGTGCTGAATGAGTTGTGGAACGAGATAAAACACATTTAGCGACTTAGCGATTTAGCGCTTCAGCGATTGAGAAAAGGAGCCCTGTTAGGCCCAATCGCTGAAGCACTGAATCGCTCAATCGCTGAATCTCAGAGATTGACTCCAACGCCTACCAGGACTCCAATCGGCTCCAGCAGCTCGTAGAACAGGTGGAATACCGCTTCGGCCAGTCCGACGATCCGGACCAGTGCGGCCATTTCCTCGGGCGTGAGGTCCCGGCCGCCTTCCCCCTTGATGACCGGGTGCTCCGGATCACCTTCCGCCGTGGCCAGGAGCTGTCCGTTGACTCTGAACGTCGCCTCGAGCATCTGGTCCTCGACCTGGACCTGGACCGCAATGACATCGGCGCCGGCCCGCACCGTGAGATCGACCCGGCCATCGCCGGAGACTTCGCCCACCCTTCCCTCGACCGACGCGGCGACTTTGAAGTCATGCGAGGGGATCTCCAATTCGGCGTCGAGCCGAACCTCCCCAGCCTGCCCGATCAACTGGCCCGTCACCCTCAAATTGAAGTTGAGCCGGTCGGTGCCGTCGCTCAGGAAGCCGTTCACCGCTAGCGTCGGGCTCACGGCGAGCCCGCTCAGCTCGAAGCCGTATTCCAGGTGGGTGATCCCGTGAGCCACCACTCGCAGCCGCAGGCCCAGTGCCGATCCTGAGGCCGCCTTCTCATCGATCAGATCGGCGTAGCCGATCTCGGCCTCTGGCCTCGGGTCATGGGTCTCAGGGTCGACCTCGTACAGAATGAAGCGGACGCCGTTGCCCGGGGCACCGGTCCGTGCCGGATCGACCACGTACCGCCCGCCGGCGGGGTCATATACGAAAGTGCTTCCCAGCACCGACGAGCGGAGGATGGGAACCAGCTGCGCCTCGGTCGTGGGTCCCACCAGGCCCGCGATGCGGCGGACCATCGCGGCGAGTCGCGCCGCAGCCGAGCCACCAGGAAGCGGCGCCCCCGGTTCGACACCGTCGTCGGCACCAATCGGGCTCACCAGCCGGCCCAGCAGCTTGAAACTCTCGATCGCCGGCGTAGAAGCGATCCGCTCCATGCTTGCCACCCCAGCCTGCATAGTCGCGGCATCGAACGGACGACCGCTGTCGGGGTCGGTGCCCGAATCGGAACAGGCGATGAGACCGGAGGCCAGCAGCATCAGGGCCGCGATCGGTGGCGATTTGCGCGGGTTCATGGGTCGTTCCTCCTACTCGGGTTCATTCTCCTGCCGGGCTTCGCGATCGCGGATTGCGGCCAGTCGCGCCTGCTGGTCGGGGGTCAGCAGGTTCTTGATGCGGATAAGCAGCGTCATCTGCCGCTTCTTGATGTCCCGTTCCAACGTCAGGATCCGCTCGGTGAGGCGCAGCGCGGCGGCTTCGTCCACTTTGGCCTTTTCCAATTCGGCGGTGAGGTCCCCGGCGACCTCGGCCATCTGCAGCTGGAGGTCGACCACGTCGATCTGCACCTCACGGAGTGCTTGCATGAGAGCGGTCCGTTGGGCCGGCTGCAGCTCGATCTGCCGGGTGTACTTGAAGATCAGCTCCGGCGCAAAGAGATGTTTGGCGAATTCCGGAGCGGGCTCCTGCTGCTGGCCATGGACCGGATGAGCAACGGCCACCAGGATGATCCCGGCCAGCATCGCCACGGTTCTCATAATGAATCACTTCCCTTTCTGTCGGGCGCCGCCATAGCACGGCGGACGCCGCCATCGAGGGGATACCACTGGGTGACTTCCCCGATTCGGGGAATCGTCGTGAGGTACTCGGAACCCATGCTCCGGAGCAGAAAGTCGGTTGGCGATCGCCATCCGGATATCTGCAGGGCCAGCTGGATCGCGTCGGCCCCGTCGTCCGCGTCCCGGCGGAGCACTCCCAGGAGCACCACCAAGGCGGCGAGTCCCAGGGCCGCGCCCAACGCCAGCCGGGTTGGAGACACCGCTCGCATCCGACCTGGCGCGCCCCGACCTTCGCGGACTCGTTGAAAGGGGGGCGTCCGGCCCAAGTCGCCGGTCCGCTTCGCCGCGAAAAACTCGAAGAGATCGCGATCGCCGCTCATTGTCCCTCCATCTCGGCCAGCAGACGCCGCAGCCGCAGCTTGCCCCGCTCGTAGTGGGTGCGCGCAGTGCCCACCGGAATCCCGAGGACCATGCCCGCCTCCTGAATACTCAGACCCTGATAGAACACCAGGTGCATCATCTCCTGCTGCCGCCGAGAGAGCCGGGCCAATGCCATCCCAAGCCGCCACTGGTTGTCGGCCGAGACGGTCTGTTCCGCGGGATCGGGCGCCGGATCGGGCGCCTCAGGCCCCGCGGCCGACTGGCGATCGAGCCACCGTAACTGGATCCAGCGGCGCCGGCGCTGCTCCTGGGCCGTCAGACGAATCACCCCAAAGAGCCAGGTCCGGAACGAAGACCGTCCATCGAAGCGAGCCCGGCCGTCCAGGACCTTGAGATACGCCAGGTGCAGCACGTCCTCCGCCTCGGTCCGGTCCGCCCGGCAGCAGGTCACCGCCCAGGCAAAGCAGTGCGGGTGTTCCCGCTCCAGGTCGGCTTCCAGATTGAGGGCCGTCATGCGCGGGGTTCGCTCCGAAGGCGGGCGGCGTCATGTTGAAAGGTTGGTGTTCTGGGGGGGAGCGGTATAGGACAGGGGTTCCGCGTTCCGGGTTCCAGGTTCCGCGTGCGGTGCGTCGTGCGGTGCCGGGTG
>DASWKS010000313.1:0-13950 GCA_036396495.1 Gemmatimonadales bacterium | reverse complement strand
GACGGCGAGGCGATTGATGGTGTTGACGCAGGGCTTCATCAACGGCAGGCCGATGGATCTGGACCGGGTCGACGTGAGTGCTAGCCTCGGAGCCACGGAAATCTGGGAGATCGAAAACCTGGTGGGCATGGATCACCCATTCCACCTCCACGGCTTCCAGTTTCAGGTACTCGACCGTAACGGGGTACCGGAACCCTTCCGCCAGTGGAAGGACGTCGTGAACGTGCCGAAACATGAGTCGGCGCGCTTCATCGTGCGGTACGACGATTATCCCGGCAAATGGATGTTCCACTGTCACATTCTGCAGCACGAAGATCACGGGATGATGGGCGTTCTCGAAATCAAGTGAAAAGGAGATGACGTCATGCCAGCGATGAGCCGTTCGTCCCGGCTTGCCAGATCACTCCTGACCGCCGTAGGGGGCATCGCCTGCCTGGCACTCGTCGCGTTCACGGCGATGAGCGATCGCAACGGGGCGCCGCGGACGGAGACATCGGACGACCAGATACTCCGTGGTCGAGCGCTGGTGGTGGGCCACGCGTGCAGCGGTTGCCACGGCGGAGTATTCGATCCGGCCAACGCAGGATATCTGGCAGGCATGCAGTCGCCGGCGGGAGAGTTCACATTCGAAGGGTTCAAGCTGCGCCCCCCGAACCTGACACCGGACAACGAGACGGGCTTGGGACGATTCAGCGAGCGGCAGATCTTCAATGCGCTCCGATTCGGGCTCCGCCCCCGGGACACGCCGGACGTGGAAATCACCTCCACCACACCCGGTCAGGGGAACTTCCCGGCCACGCCGAAGTACCTGGGCCCGGACATGCCGTGGCCAGCCTGGCGTCACATGTCCGACCAGGAGCTCCGCGACATAGCCGCTTACCTGAAACGGGCCGTCAGGCCGGTGAGCAACAAGGTAGCCGATAGCGAGGGACCGCCCGATTTCTGGGCCAGCGGGTACGCCAAGCTAAACGGTTCCTACCCGGCCGCCCCGTTCCCGACCGCCAACGAGGTCAGCACCGCCGCCCCGGATGAGGCGGTGCAGCGTGGTCGCCTGTTGGCGATCCACCACGCTTGTGGCGGCTGTCATGGTGGTGGCAATGACAATCCCGGCACCGAGGGGTGGCTCGCTGGTGCACGCACACCGGCGGACACGTTCATGATCGGGCCGTTCATTACCCGAGCCCGGAACCTCACTCCGGATAACGTGACGGGCCTGGGCCGGTTCAGCGAGCGTCAGATCTTCAACGCACTGCGCTATGGACTGCGGCCGGGCGAGACCCCTGATGTGGAAATCACGTCCACCATCCCCGGCCAGGGCAATTTTCCCCTGAGCCCAAAATACCTCGCTCCGCCGATGCCGTGGCCCGCCTGGCGCCACCTGACGGATCAGGAGCTGCGCGACATCGCCGCCTATCTCAAGCGGGGTCTCAAGCCGGTCCGCAATAAAGTGGTCGACAGTGACGGGCCGCCAGACTTCTGGGCCAGCGACTATACGGTCGAGAAAATCGGTCCCTATCCCGCGACCCCGTTCCCGACGCCGAAGGAGAACCCCGATCGATAGGCCGTCAAGCCTTCGCGGCACGGCCGAACGGCTTGCGACCGCCCTGGCAGACCGCTACCAGGTCGAGCGCGAGCTGGGCCAGGGCGGCATGGCCACGGTGTACCTGGCTCAGGACCTTCGCCATCACCGCAAGGTGGCGCTCAAGGTCCTCCGACCCGAGCTCGCGGCCGTGATCGGCGCCGAGCGGTTCCTGCACGAGATCACCACCACCGCGAACCTGCAGCATCCTCATATCCTGGGGCTTCACGACTCGGGCCAGGTGGACGGTACGGTGTTCTATGTGATGCCGTTCGTCGAAGGCGAGTCGTTGCGGGATCGGCTGACCCGGGAGAAACAGCTTCCGGTCGACGACGCCGTCCGGATCGCGCGGGAGGTGGCCGGAGCGCTCGATTACGCCCACCGCCACGGGGTGATCCACCGCGACATTAAGCCCGAGAACATCCTGCTGCACGACGGCTCGGCCCTGGTAGCCGACTTCGGCATCGCGCTGGCCGCCAGCCGGACCGGCGGCTCCCGCATGACCGAGACCGGCATGTCGCTCGGCACGCCCCACTACATGAGCCCCGAGCAGGCGATGGGGGAGCGCACTCTCGACGCCCGCACCGACATCTACGCCCTGGGCTGCGTGCTCTACGAGATGCTTTCGGGCGAGCCACCCTTCACCGGCCCCACCGCACAGGCCATCGTGGCCCGGGTGGTAACCGAAGAGCCACGTCCGCTCACCCTGCAGCGGAAAACGATCCCGCTTCATGTCGAGGCCGCCACGCTCGCCGCGCTGGCCAAGCTGCCAGCCGATCGCTTCGCGACCGCAGCGGAATTCGCGGACGCCCTGACGGAAGGAGCCCGGGCGACCAGGCAAAGGGTCGTACCCTCGACCGCGCAACCGTCCGTCCATCCGTCTGTCCGTCAGTCCGTCCTGATCACCGGCCTCGCTCTCACGGCAATCCTCGCCGCATGGGGCTGGCTCCGTCCGGGAGTGAAGCCCGAGGTTGCCCGGTTTGCGGTAGAGTTCGGGGATGCCTACACCGACAGCGATGGCGAGCCTGCCATCTCACCAGACGGTCGTTCCTTCATTTACTCCTCGGCCGATGGAGCGCTGACTCTGCGCCGTCAGGGGGGCCTGGAGACGACCCGGATCCCCGGCAGCGCGAATGGATGGTCACCCTTCTTTTCGCCCGATGGATCCACCCTCGGGTTCATGACCGGCTTCCCGGGCGACCTCAAGCTTGTCACCCTGGCCAGCGGGGCCGTGACCACTATCGTGCGGGACTCGGTGATCAGTTATGGGGGAAGCTGGAGTGATGACGGGTGGATCTATTACACCGCGGGCCTGGGCCGGACCCTGATGCGAATTCGCCCCTCAGGCGAATCGGCGGAGCTGGTGCTGCGGGCCGAGTCCACCCGGGACGAATTCGCGCTCCGCGCGCCTTTCGTGTTGCCGGGCGGCCGGCAGCTGTTGTTGACCATCTGGCGCCAGAGGGGACCACCCGACATCGCCCTGTTGGAGCTGGGCTCGGCCTCGCCCCGCGTGGTCACGCAGGGACTCAAAGCCTGGTACCTGCCCAGCGGACACCTGATCATCGCCCGGGGGAACGGCTCGGTAGCCGCAGTCCGGTTCACGCCTAAGAGCGGCGACGTCAAGGGACAGGCGGTCGAGCTGATCGATGGCGTCAAGACCAATTCGGGCGGGATTCCGTTCTTCGCGATCTCTGCCAGCGGTACCGTGCTCTATAGCGCCACCCAGCGCACCTCTCGCCTGGTCCGAGTTCAACCCACCGGTCAGGTCTCGCTGGTCGATCCCTCCTGGATCGGCGAGCTGGGGTGGCCCTCGCTCTCACCCGACGGCAGCCGGCTCGCGGTCTCCAATCTGGTGGGAGGCCGACGGGAAGTGTGGGTCAAGGCCCTCGATACCGGACCCTTCTTCCGGGTGGCCGCGGCGGGGTCCCAGAACTACCGGCCCTTCTGGTCCCGGGATGGCCGCTCGGTCGGGTTCGTATCAGACCTGGGCGGCCTGTCCGGTCTCTACCAGACGGCGGCGGACGGAACCGGCGGGGTCGAGCCGATCGCACCGTCTTCCCGAAGCATCGACGAGGGAACCTGGTCGGGAGACGGCCGCTGGTTGATCTTCCGGGCCGGATCGGGCAACGCCCGCGACATTCTTGGGCTGAGACCGGGCGTCGACAGCACCCCCATTCCATTGGTCGCGACCGACGCGGAGGAATTTTCGCCGTCGGTTTCGCCGGATGGCCGGTGGCTGGCGTACGCCTCGGATGTGTCGGGACAGGACGAGATCTTCGTCCGGCCCTTCCCCGACGTATCCACCGGCCGGTTGCAGGTCTCCGTTGCGGGAGGGACCGAGCCGGTCTGGTCCTCCACCGGGCGCGAGCTCTTTTACCGCAGCCTCGATTACGGGCTGGTTGCCGCTACACTGGAACCAGGACCGCCGCTGCGGGTTCAGTCGCGCCGAGTCCTGTTCTCCACCCGAGGGTATCATTCGGATACCCGGCACGTCGCCTACGCAGTGAGCCTGGAAGGCGCGTTCTATTTCTTCCAGCAGGCTGATGTCCCCACCGCCCAGATGGTCCTGATCCAGAACTGGATCACCGAATTGGAGGCGAAGGTACCCTGAGAACTCGGCGGGACCGGGCTATTCACGCGCCCCGAACAGACCGGTGGCGCCACTTGCGGGGCCCGGCTCCGCGGCCTGATCCTACCCGCGTGATTCCTTCCCTTGCGCCGCGTCTTTCCCGGCGGTTCCCCGGATGAAGTCCCACCACCTGCTGCTCCTGTTGGGCGGACTGGGGGCGTGTCGCCCCGGGTCCGCCCGGGATCCCGACTACGGCGTGGCACTCGACCTGGCCCGCGAGCGCGCCGGGCGAATCAGCGATCTCCGCTACACTCTGCGGTTCAACCTCCCGGCCGAGCGAACCGCCCCGGTCACCGGCCTCGTGACGATCAGGCTCGCCCTGGCGGACGCGAGCCGGCCGCTGGTACTCGATTTCCGGGGCGATTCGAGCCGCGTCGCCGGGGTGGAGGTGAACGGAGCCACGGTGACGCCGGCGCTGCCGGCCGGCCATGTCGTCATCCCCGCCGACGCACTCACGCAGGGCCCGAACACGGTGTCGCTTCGCTTCACCGCGAATAACGAGGCCCTCAACCGGAACGACGGATTCCTCTATACCCTGTTCGTCCCGGATCGGGCGTCCACCGCATTCCCCGTCTTCGACCAGCCGGATCTCAAGGCCCGCTGGACCCTCCAGCTTCAGGTTCCCGCCGGCTGGGCCGCTGTCGCCAACGGCGCCCTCCGGGCTCGCGACTCGACCAACGCCGGGGTCGTGGTCGCCTTCGACGAGACAGCGCCGATCTCGACCTATCTCGTCGCGTTCGCGGCGGGGAAGTTCCAGGTCGAGGAGGCGGTGCGTGACGGCCGGGCCCTCACCATGCTGCATCGGGAGACCGACGGCGCGAAGGTGGCCCGGAACCGGGACGCGATCTTCGACCTCCACGCCGCGGCGCTTCGTTGGCTCGAGAACTACACCGGCATTCCGTATCCCTTCGGGAAGTTCGCCTTCCTGGCGGTGCCGTCCTTCCAGTTCGGCGGGATGGAGCATCCCGGCGCCATCTGGTATCGCGCCTCCTCGCTGTTCCTCGATCCCTCCGCGACCCGGAACCAGGTCCTGGGCCGGGCCAGTCTGATCGCCCACGAAACCGCGCACATGTGGTTCGGCGACCTGGTGACCATGCGCTGGTTCTCCGATGTATGGATGAAGGAGGTCTTCGCCAACTTCATGGCCGCGAAGATCGTGGAGCCATCCTTCCCCGACGTGAATCACGACCTTCGCTTCCTGCTGGCGCATCACCCCGCGGCCTACGGAGTGGACCGGACCCTCGGCGCCAATCCAATCCGGCAGGAGCTGGCCAACCTGCGCGAGGCGGGGTCGCTGTACGGCGCCATCATTTATCAGAAGGCTCCCATTGTGATGCGCCAGCTCGAGCGGCTGGTCGGCGACACCACCTTCCGGAACGGACTGCGCGAGTACCTTGGCCGCTACCGGTTCGGCAACGCGGGCTGGCCCGAACTGATCGAGATCCTCGATGGCCGCACCCCGGAGGACCTCGCTGGTTGGAGTCGCGCCTGGGTAGCGGAACCGTTCCGGCCCCAGGTCGAGGCGACCTGGTCTCCGGAGAGCCTCACCATCATGCAGCGAGACCCGCAACCCGATCGCGGACTCCGCTGGATTCAGCCGGTCGAGGTTGCGCTGGGCTACCCCGACACCGTGCTCCGAATCACGGCCCGAATGGCCGGCGATCAGGTGACGCTCCCCCTCCCCCGTCCCGGCCGGCCCGGGTGGATCCTGCCGGGCTCCGACGGCCTGAGCTACGGCCGGTTCAGGCTCGACTCCGCCAGCCGCCAGGCGCTGCCCGCTGCTGGGGCACGCCTGTCCGACCCGGTGCTCCGGGCCGCCGGTTGGACTTCACTCTGGGAATCCCTGCTGGCCGGTGAAACTCCACCGCGGGGCTTTCTGGCGAGAACGCTCGAGGCCCTCGAGACCGAGCCCGACGAGCTGGTCACCCAATACCTGTTAGGCCTTGCCGGCACCACCTTCTGGCGGTTCCTGCCCGACTCGGTCCGCCAGGCCCAGGCGGCGACGCTCGAGGCCGCGTTGTGGCGGGGGCTGGACCGGGCGGCGGGGCCGAGCCGAAAGGGAGCCTGGTGGAGCACGCTCGTGGCGGTGACCCTCACGCCCGAAGGACTGGCTCGGCTCCAACGCATCTGGAGAAGGAGGGAGCCACCCGCCGGTCTGCCACTGGCCGAACTACAATACACAGCGCTGGCGGAGGCGCTGGCGCTGCGCGAGGTCCCTGACGTGGAGGCGATGCTCGACCGGGAGCAGGCCCGGATCACCAACCCCGACCGCCTGGCGAGATTCCGCTTCGTCCGCCCGGCACTCTCGGGTGACCCCGCGGTGCGCGATAGTGCCTTCGAGTCGTTCCGGTCGGTCGAGAACCGGCGCCGTGAGAGCTGGGTCTTGGACGCGATGAACTATCTCGGTCACCCGCTCCGCGCCCGGCAAGCCGAACGTTATCTCGAGCCCGGGCTCGGACTGCTGGAAGAGATCCAGCGGACCGGGGACATCTTCTTCCCGCTCGGCTGGCTCAACAGTCTGCTCGACGGACACCAGTCGGCCGCCGCCGCGGCGAAGGTGGACGCGTTCCTCGCGGCCAGGCCGGACCTGGCGCCGCGTCTCAGAGGGAAGCTGCTACAGTCGGCGGACGATCTGTTCCGGGCTGCGCGGATTGTGGAGGGCTGGACCGGCGGGCCGGCCTTGGAAGGAGAGAGTTCATCTGGCCCGCCTTCGCGGCCGTGACCAGTGCGCGGTGCGGCTGCCTCCGCGGGGGACTCCGCCGAATCAGCTGTATCCGAAGCATCGTTCCGAACCCTATGCACCTAGATGCGGGGTTGAGCGATACCTTTCCGACCAGTCATTGACGCCCCACCAGGTGTGGTGAGATATTCCCCTCACCTGGTGAGGCGACGATGAGCCGCAAGGAACCCAACGACCTGCTCCACGGCACGCTCGATGTGCTGATCCTGAAGGCCCTGACCCTGGGCCCGGCCCACGGCTACGCCGTCTCCCGCTGGATCGAAGACCGCACCGGCGGCCTCCTGGCCGTGGAAGACGCGGCGCTCTACAAGGCGCTCCACCGGCTCGAGGCACAGGACGCCATCGAAGCTGATTGGGGCGTCTCCGAGACCAACCGCAAGGCCAAGTACTACCAGCTCACCGCCAAAGGCCGCCGCCTGCTTCGGGCTGAGGCCAGGGTGTGGCAGCAGTACGCCAGCGCCGTCTCCGCCGTGCTGCGGGCCTCAGAGCGATAGTCATGTTCCTTCCCCTCCTGCGCCGGATCCTCCGGCGGCCCCTTCCGGGTACTGATCAGCGCTCCGCTCCCGCCGATGTGGACGCCGAGCTGGAGTTTCACCTCCAGATGCGGGTGCAGGAGCTGATGGCGCAGGGATGCTCCGAGTCCGAGGCCCGGGCCGAGGCGCTCCGACGGTTCGGTGATTTTACTGAAGCGCGATCGACGCTCGTCAGGCAGGGGGAGTCGCGGGCGCTCCGCCACCGCTGGGTCGTGTGGCTCGAGGACTTGGGGCAAGACTTGAGACTTGCGTTGCGCGGCATTCGGCACCGCCCGGGACTCGCAGTCACGGCCACCGTGACCCTGGCGCTGGGACTCGGCCTCACCACCACCGTCCTCGCCGTGGTCAACCGGCTGGTGCTCCATCCCCTCCCGTACCCGGGTGCTGAACGGTTCGCCATGGTCTGGTTGGCCGACGACCGGACCGCGATGCAGATCAGTCCGACCCTCCGGATGCTGGGGGCCTGGCGGGCCCGTTCGGCCGGGTTGGAATGGATCGAGGCGCACAACCAGGAGGAGTTGCTTCTCGAAAGCGGTGAGACGGCGGAGTTGGTACCGACCCGCAGCGTGACGCCGGGTCTGCTCCCGGCGCTCGGCGCGAGAGTCGTCCTGGGTCGCGGCATCGAACCGTCCGACACTACGGCCGGCGCCCCGCCGGTTGCCCTGCTCTCCTGGGGCGCATGGCAACGGCGCTTCGGCGGCGTGCGCGACGCGATCGGCAGCCCGGTGCGGCTCGACGGGAAGATCGCCACCGTGGTGGGTGTGGTGGAGAGGGGGTTCGACCTTACACCGATGGACGGGGGGGCCCGGGCCGAGTTCTGGCTGCCGTTAGGCGGTCCGGGAAAGGACGAGGAGTCGGCCGCGATTCTCCTGCGGCGCCGCCCGGGGATTACCCCTGCCTCGGTCACCGGCGAGCTGCGCGCCGCCCTCGCGGCGGAGGGAATCACCTCCGACCTGCTCGAGAAGTTCAAGCCCACGTCCTCCGATCCGGGCGAATTCGCGGACGAGGACCGGGAACGGGGCCTCTGGCTGCTCACCCTGGCGGTCGGCCTGGTACTGGGCGTCGCCTGTGCCAACGTCGCGGCGCTCCTGCTGGGACAGTCGGCGGTTCGGGCTCGCGAGTTCGGGGTGCGGGCCGCGCTGGGCGCAGGCCGGGGCCGGGTCATGCGCCAGCTGATCACCGAGGCCACGTTCCTGGGCGGGTTAGGCGGCGCCGCCGGCCTGGCCGTCGCCCACGCCGCACTCTGGCTCACCCGGGTGACCCGCCCCGAGAACCTCCTCACCCTGGACGACGTGGCGATCGACCCGCAGGTGATGTTCCTGGCACTGGGCCTTACCCTCTTGGTGGCCATCCTCTTCGGCCTCGCCCCGGCGTGGGCCGCGTCCCGCACCGACGCCGCGACGGCGATGGTGGGGCGGATCCAGCGCTCGATGGATAACCGCTTCAGCCGCTCGCTTCGCTCGGTGCTGGTGATCGGTCAGCTGGCGGCCAGCCTGGCCCTGGTGAGCGGCGCGGGTCTGCTGCTCAAGAGCTTTGTGGCCCAACGGAACCTTCCCGTGGGACTCGACCCGGTAGGGCTGGGGTGGGTCGACATCGACATTTCGTCCCGGGTAGTACCGGTCTCCGCCGAGCGCGCGGCAATCACGGAGCAGGCACTCGCCGCCGTCGCGGCGATGCCGGGGGTCGAAGCCGCGACGCTCGCGGGCGATTCGCCCCTGGGCTATGGCGTGATGAATGCCGAGTTCCTGATCGACGGGCGGCCGCTGCCGGGCCAGCCGACCAGCGTGCTGATCCCGACCCGCTCGATTGGACCGGGCTACTTCGAGACTATCGGGAGCCACCTGGTGAGGGGACGGTCCCCCGACTCGAGACCCGGCTCAACCGAGATCGTCATCGACGCGGTGACCGCCCGGCAGTTCTTTCCGGGGGGAGACGCCATCGGGAGCCGGATCCGCTTCTCCCGAGAGGCACCCTGGCGCACCATCGTCGGAGTGGCGCCGGAGCAGCGAACTTTGTTAGGCGCGTTTCAGACCGGGCCCTTCGTCTTCGTGCCGCTCGATTCTGGAGAACGGAACGGCGTGGTGATCCTCCGCGCCCGTGGGAGCCTTTCGCTCGAGCGAGTGAGCGCGGTCATTCGCGGCGTGGATTCGCGGATCCGGATCCGGAGCGTGCAGACCGCCGAGGCGGCGCTGGCGGAACGGCTGGCGGGACGGCGCTTCACCATGACCATCGTGATGGGATTCGCCGGGCTCGCGCTGCTGCTGGCGGCGGTGGGACTCTACGGCGTGGTGGCGCTGGCCGTGACCCAGCGGGCCTACGAGATCGGGGTACGGATGGCGCTGGGCGCACACCCGGCCAAAGTCCGGCTGCTGGTCCTGCGCGAAGGCGCGATCCGGGTGATCATCGGGCTGGCCCTGGGGCTGCTGCTGGTCGCCGGGTCCGGCCGCCTGCTCCGGGGACTCCTGAGCGGAGCGAGCACCTGGGATCCCGCGGTATGGGCCGGCTCCGCGGCGGTGCTGGCGGTGGCGGGCATCCTCGCCTGCTGGGTGCCCGCGCGGCGGGCCAGCCGGATCGACCCGATGATCGCCCTTAGGGCGGAATGAAGGCTGTTGTCCTCTCCTGCTCCAAGCCGTAAGCTTGAGCGGTCCGCTCCCATCTCCTTCCAAACATGAAGCAGTCGAGGACCGCCATGACCCGGCGCAGCCTTTTCACCTTTGCGTTGGTTCTCGCCGGCGCGGCACCGCTCGCCGGGCAGACTCGCTCCGCCGAAGGCCTGGATCTCGAGCTCGGGGTCAAGGTCCCACTCCGCGACGGGGTCAAGCTCAACGCCACGCTCTACCTCCCGCAGGGACCGCGAGTCCCCCGCCCTGTGGTCCTCGCCATGACACCCTATATGTCCGACCGGTACCACGCCTACGCCGTGCCCATCGCCAAACGGGGCTACGTGGTGGCGGTCGTGGACGTCCGGGGCCGGGGCAGCTCGGAGGGGACCTTCGATCCGTTCGCTCAGGAGGCAAAGGACGGCTACGACACCGTCGAGTGGATGGCGCGCCAGCCCTGGAGCAGCGGAAAGGTCGGCATGATCGGCGGATCCTACGGCGGCTTCAACCAATGGAGCATCGTGAAGGAGTTTCCGCCCCACCTGGTCACGATTACGCCCACAGCCGCCGCCCACCTGGGGATCGACTTCCCCTCCTTCGGCGGCATCGGCGCCAAGTACCAGATGGCGTGGATCAGCTTTACGTCCGGCCGGTACGCCGGCGGCAATCTCTTCGGCGATGCCGGCTACTGGAACACCAAGTACCGCGCCAGCTACCTGGCGCATCTGCCGTTCGCCAAACTCGACTCGGTCGTGGGAAATCCATCCGCGGCGTTCCAGCGCTGGCTGGCGCACCCGGCTTATGACGAGTACTGGGCCTCGATGGCGCCTTCGCCCGAGCAGCTGGCGCGCCTGGGTCTCCCCATCTTCACCCGCACCGGGATGTACGACGGCGACCAGATCGGGGCCATGGAGCACTACCGCAATCACATGAAGCACGGCAGCGCCTCGGCCAAGGCGAAACACTACCTGATGATCGGGCCGTGGGACCACGCCGGCACCCGGGTGCCGCAACGGAGCTTCGGCGGGCTCACCTTCGGGGAGAAGAGCGTGGTGGAGATGGAGCAGCTCGAGGCTGACTGGTTCGACTGGACCATGGGGAACGGCCCGCAGCCCAAGCAGCTTCCCAAGCGGGTGGCGTACTACGTCAGCGGCGCCGAAGAGTGGAAGTATGCCGACAGCCTGGAGGAGCTGGGGCGGAATCCGACCCGCTACTTCCTCAGTTCCGGCGGGAACACAGCGCAGAGCGTCTTCCAGAGCGGCGGTCTGACCCCGACCGAGCCGCCGGCGTCGGCCCCGGATGAGTGGACCTACGACCCGCTCGACACCAAACCCGGCCAGGATGAGCCTGCCGAGCCGGACTATACCGACCAGTACTATGCCCTGACGGTGGGCGGGCGGGGAGCGATCTACCATTCGGCGCCGTTCGACCGCGACACCGAGATCACCGGGTTCCCCAGTCTGACGCTCTGGCTCACGCTGGATGTGCCCGACAGCGACCTGCTGGTGTGGCTCTATGAGATCACGCGAGACGGGAAGAGCATTCTGCTGGACGACACCGGACTCCGGCTCCGGTATCGGGAGGGACGCGCCAAGCCGGTGCTTCTCACGCCGGGCCAGCCCACGCAGGTAGAATTCGACGAGTTTCGCTTCATGAGCCGACGGATCGCCGCCGGAAGCCGGATCCGGCTGCTGATCCAGTCACCCAACTCGATTCACCTGGAGAAGAACTACAACTCGGGCGGAGATGTCTCGCGCGAATCCGCGAAGAACGCCCGCACGGCGCACCTCAAGCTGCACCATGAGCCGGGACGCTGGAGTACGCTGGCCCTGCCGATCGTGCCCTGAGGAGGGCTGGCACCCTGACGATTCTCGCCTAGGCCGGTGGTACGTGTCTTGCCCAGTCATGGGACATGGCGCTGATCACCGGGTTGTTGGCCTTTGCTATCCTGTTTATCCAGCACGACTTGCCTGTCGGCACCGTCGAGCATGACCGGGAACCGTCATTTCATATTCGCTTAATACCGCTGGACACGTTGTCGGATCTCGCAATCGCCTATGCCGACTCCACCCAACCGGTCATCTATTACAGCCCCAGGCTGATGCAACGCTATGGGCCCGACATCTCCGCGTTCGTCGTGGCCCACGAGCAGTCCCACATTCTCCTCGGCCATCGACGCCCTTCGGCTGTGACCTCGCCGCACGCGGTCGAGCTCCTGCTCCAGCGCTGGGAGCTGGAGGCCGACTGCCTGGCCGCCTCCCGTCTGGCGCGCGAAAGGCCGGCCGCCTTGGTCGCCGCCCGCGATTACTTCCAGCATATGGGCGCCGAACGGGTGGACTGCGAGCACCCGACCGGAACGGCACGCGCCGCTCGAATTGAGGAATGCGGGACTGGCCGAGTGGGGAACTGAATGCAGAATGCAGAGTGCAGAGTGCAGACTTCAGAAGGGGCGTAACACGAGCCATCCCCTTCGCCTCCGGGGGATCGGCGCATGGCTGCCCTTCTGAAGTATGAATTCTGCAATTCTGCACTCTGCCTTCAGTCAGGTAATCCGCTGTTTCACCAGCCGCCGCGCCAACACGTTCCCCGAGTTGGCCATGTTCAGGTTCCGGTCGTTGACCAGCTCGTCCCTGATCGAACGCGCCTCCACCACATTCCCCAGCTTGAACTGACTCAGCGCGATCCCGCTCCGCACCGAGGCGTTCTGTGGATTGCCCTGCCGAAACTCCGCCAGCGCTTCGGCAAACTTGCCTTCGCTGTACAGCACCCATCCGGTGAGCTGGTGGAGCTGGGCCGTGACCTGTGGGCCGGAGTTGGTTTTCGCGTGCTGGGTCAATGAGTCCAGCTGCATCCTGGCCGGGGCGGTCTGACCAGCCATCGCGAAGGCCGTGCCCGTTCCCAGATACACCCCGGCCCGTTGCTGCGGTGTCACCACAGGCGGTGGTGGAATGGCGCGGAGGTGCTCCACGTGAGCCGGGACATTCTTGGAGTCGCCCAATGCCGCTTCGAGGTTCATCATCGCGACGTGAGCGCCAACCACCTGGCCCGTGAGGTTCGCCTTTTGCGCCTCACCCAACGCCGCGACAAACGCCGTCAGCGCCGCCTTGGTGTTGCCGTCCAGCACGTAGCTGTTGGCGATCCGGTTGTGAGCCGCGACCCGCTGAGCCGGCACCGTCGAGTTCGGCAGCGACGCGGTCAAGGTGGTCCGCGCCAGGTCGCCCTTCCCCTGCAGCATCTGCACCTCGGCCAGCCCGAAGAACCCCGCCAGGAACGTTTTGTCCGCCTCGATGGCCGCGGTGTAATGCTTCACCGCATCGTCGTACCGGCCGTCCCACTGCAGCAGCTCGGCGTAGGTATCGTGCGCCTTGGGTTGCCCCGAGGCCTTCTGCATGAAGGTGGCGGCGGTCCGGATCGCCTCGGCCTGGTTCCCTGCCCGCCACTGAGCGTAGGCGAGCGTGTTATAGGCCGGCGCGTACTCGGGGAACCGCTCGATCAGTCGCCTGAGCTCCGGGATCGCATCGGTCTGGGTCCCGCCGGGAACATTGGCGGCCCACACGGCGCGCTGCCACATGACGTAGGGTTCCGCCGGCAACACACTGCCGGCCGCCATCAGCAACGAGCGCGCGCCCAGGGCGTTCTGGCGGAAGTTCTCCCGATACGCCATGGCCACCAGCAACTCACCGGTTGAGGCCTTCGCCGCGTCGGCGACGCCCCGCGTGATGTCGGCTTCACGCTGGGCAGCGGTCAGGCCGGGAGCGAACACGCCGTTGATGACCCGCGCCAGCCCGAAGGCGGGGTCGAGTTCGACCGCCCGGTTGATCCGGGTGCTGCCGCGGTTGAAGAACCCGTGGGCCAGATCTTCCATCCCG
>DASWKS010000312.1:0-3990 GCA_036396495.1 Gemmatimonadales bacterium | reverse complement strand
AGTGGAAACGGGAGTGCGCGAATCCGATCCAGCCCGCCCTCTTCCAGCGCGTGGAGCAGGGTGTCGCGATAGATCGGCTCGTGGGGTGTGAGCCGCCGGCCTGGCAGCAGGCCGCGCCAATGGAAGTTCCGGGTCACCGCGGTGCGCCGGCCGAGCCAGTACCGGTGGGTCTCAGGATGGCGGCCGGACAACCAGGTGACCGCGGTACTGGCACCGGCGCTGCAGGCCGCGATCGCACCCAATCTTGGGACCAACCGGTCCCACCAGCGCTCCAGGATCCCGACCTGCCAGAAGGCGCGATTGCCGCCCCCGGCCAGCGTGAGGGCCAGGTCCATTGACGAATGTCGCTTGACCGGTGACGATTGATCCGGGCACATCACTGCGATGTAATCGTCAATCGTCAACTGTCAATCGTCAATGGCCTCGATCCCAACGCTCGACTCCCTCGATTTGAACGCGGTGGTGAGACACCTGCGCGCTGTGGACCCCCGCCTGGCGGAGCTGATCCGGCGGGCCGGCCCCTTCCGTCCCGACTGGCGGATGAACATCTCGCCCTACCAGGGGTTGTTCCGGTCGATCGTCTATCAGCAGCTCTCGGGCAAGGCGGCCGGCACCATCTTCCGCCGGGTGCTGGCGCTCTACGGTGACGGAGCCGTCCCGGAACCGGCGCAGGTCCTCGCGACCTCAGACGACCGGCTCCGTGGCGCGGGCCTCTCCCGCAACAAGACCGCGGCCATCCGCGACCTCGCCGCGCGAACGCTCGATGGGACCGTGCCGGATCGGGCCACCGCGCGCCGTACTCCCGACCAGGAGCTGATCGACCGGCTGGTGGCCGTCCGCGGCGTCGGACGCTGGACCGCGGAAATGCTCCTGATGTTCGGCCTGGGCCGTCCCGACGTGCTCCCGGTAAGCGACCTCGGGATTCGAAAGGGCTTCCAGCTGACCTACGGAATGAAGCGCCTGCCCGCCGCGGGCACCATCATGCGGCAGGGAAAAGCATGGGCGCCGTATCGGACGGTGGCGAGTTGGTACTTATGGAGGGCGGTTGAACTGTAAGCCGGTTCCGGGTTCCGGGTTCCATGTTCCAGGTTGCGGTGCTGCGTGCGGTGCCGGGTGCGGGGTGCTGGGTGTCTGGCACGCCGGCACTGAGAACCGCACCGGGCACCGCCACGCGGAACGTGGAACCTGGTCCGCGGAACGCGTGGTAGTGGCGGGCCACAACCGAACGCCCCTACCCGACCCACCCCACCTGCGCCTCCACCGTGGATTTCCCCAGGACCTGATGCGCGGCGCTGATGGCATCATGACTTCCGGTGAGCGCCAGCACATCTCCCTCGCGCAGGACCTCGTGGGCTTTCGGGAAGACAATCCGCTGCCCGCCTCGGCTGAGCGCCACCACGCTGGCGCCGGTGAGGCCACGCAGGTTGAGCTCGCCCAGGGAGCGGTCCACCGCCTTGCTTCCCAAGTCCACCCGGAACGGCACGATGGTCCCCATGCCGGGCAGCAGGTCCTGCACGACTTCGATGGAATGCTGGTCCTTGTCGATCCCCTGGCGCGCCAGCACATCCACGATCAGCTCGGCGCCGGCCCGGGCATGTCCCTGCAGGTCGCGGGCCGAGCGCCAGAACGAGATGGTCAGCAACAACAACAGCCCCACCATCACCGCAGCCGCGGGCCAGGCGCTCAGCAGCGGCTGGGTGATCGCCAGCAAGGGTAGTCCCAGCACCATCACGGTGGCGAACTGGATGGAGGCCACCAGGGCCCCCCGGGGCGCGTGGGCCGAGTCGATTCCCTTGGCCGCCCTGGGCATGGCGGCTTCCGCGAAGCGGATGGCAAAGCGGCGGGCCGAGGTCACCAGCCCGATCGCGAAGGGCAGCACCATGGCCAGACCCAGCAGAAACAACACCGCCATGCCGTAGCGGAGCGGCACGCCCACCAGCAGGAGCTGGTCCCGGAGCGGGACCCGTAGCCGCGAGACCAGCACCGTAACGCCCACGATCACGATCGCGTCCAGCAGCATCCAGTTGAGCGGGCGTCGGATCTGCTGCCAGATGCCGCGCGGCTTGGTCCGGCGGCGCAGCAACTCCACCCACGACTCGTACAACGTCACCACGGTCTGGATCGGCTTGGGCAGCTTGCGGTCGATCACGGCGGAGAGCGGATCGGCCAGGCGCATCAGGGTAGGGGTCAGGAGGGCCGTGAGGACCGAGACCGAGACCGCCGCCGGATACAGCACCGGGGGCGCCGCCCCCGACGCCAGGCCCGCCGCCGCAATGACGAACGAAAACTCCCCGATCTGGGCCAGGGTCATCCCGGCCTGCACCGCGGTCCGGAGCCCGAATCCCGCCAGGAACCCGCCTAACGTCACCCCGATCAGCTTGCCAACCAGCACCGTGACGGTCAGAGCCAGCACCACCGGCCAGGCCTGGAACACCAGGGCGGGCTCGACTAGCATCCCTACGGCCACGAAGAAGATCGCGGCGAAAATGTCCCGCACCGGGCGGATCGGTCCGATGACCTTGTGGGCGACCCCCGACTCCCGGACCAGCGCGCCGGCCAGAAAAGCCCCCAGCGCCACGGAATAGCCGGCGGCCTGGGCCAGCAGCGCAAACAGGAAGGCGACCCCGACCGCCGCCACCAGCGTGGTCTCCTCCCGCTTGAGAGCCACGACCGCGCGCATGGCCCGTGGCACCACCAGCATCCCCCCCGCCAGCAGCACGGCGAGGAACCCGATCAGCTGGCCCACGGTTTCGATCACGCTACCGCCATCCAGGCCCCGGCCGGTCCCCACCGCGGTGAGACCGACCAGGAGGAGAATGGCCACCAGGTCCTCGATGATCAGCACGCCGAAGACCAGATCCTGCAGCCGCCGCGACGGGACGCTGTCTTCGAAGGCCTTGGCCACGATCATGGTCGATGAAATGGCGACGACCGCACCCGTAAACAGGCTTTCCAGGGGAGTCCAGCCTGCCACCTGGCCGCCCAGGTATCCCAGCGCCACCATCAACCCGGTTTCAATGGCGGCCGCGGGACCGGTGATGGGCAGCAGCCGTCCCAGGCGGCGGAGACTGAACTCCAGCCCGATCGAGTACATCAGCAGGATGACGCCCAGCTCGGAGAGGGTCCGGATCCAGGTGGTATCAGCCACCAGGTGGAGGGGGGTGCTGGGACCGGTGACTACCCCCGCGAGGATGTAGCCCACCACTACCGGCAGTCGCAGCCGCTGGCACAGCACCGTCGTCACCGCCGCGACGGTGAGGACAATGGTCAGGTCGCGAAGGAAGGTTTCGACCTGAGGCATCAGCGCCGCTTGAGCTCCACCAGGTCACCCGGTTCGATGCCGTAGCGCCCGGCGAAATCGGCCCGGTTCAAGGCCAGCGCCGCTTCGAGCAGGCTGTTGAGGTAGAGCAGGGGCCGGCCGGACGAGACGTCCCCGAAGGTCCCGACATACGGCAGATCACCCTGGAACAGCACCCGCGCCCCGCGCCGCACCGAGACCCGCAGCGTGTCACCCAGGGCCAGACCGGCACTGTCGAGCTCGGCGCCCGGGAGATTGGTCCAGACGTTGCCGAACGGCCGATCGATCCCGATGACCCCGCCGGTCAGCGCGCCCGGCGAACGGCGCAGCGGCGGCAGAGGAAGTCGCTCGACCGTGTTATCCACCGCCGGCCCGACCTCGTTGAGGGTCAGCACCCCGGCCGCCAGGCCGGCGCCCACCACCACGAACAGGTCCCGCCCTTGAAAGGTGTGGGATCGCTGGGAGCCCCCTTTGGCGTGGCGGGCCACGTCGATGACCCGCACCGCTTCCAGTCCTACCGCGTCGGCCAGAAATGTCAGGGTACCGTTGTCCGGGGTAACCACGTAGTGGCCGCTCCGGGTCCGGACCACCACCGGCCGCCGCTCGGTTCCCACCCCCGGGTCCACCACCGAGACGAAGACGGTGCCGCGGGGCCAGTAAGGGAGCGTCTGGCGGAGTCGCAGGGCCGCCTC
>DASWKS010000311.1:0-2369 GCA_036396495.1 Gemmatimonadales bacterium | reverse complement strand
AGTCTTCCACTCCGATGAAGGTGACCACCTTGTCGTAGGGGCCTTCCATGAACAGCTGGATCTGGCTGTGCTGGTCGGTGGCGCCGATCGCCCCCAACGGCGTCGGACCGAGAAACACCTCGTCGCCGCGGCGATTGACCCGCTTACCCAGGCTCTCGGCCCAGAGCTGACGATACCATTCCGCGGATTCCTTGAGTCGATCGCAATAGGGCATCAGCACATGAATGCGGGACCCGGCCCGCGCGTCCGCGGCCCAGAGGAGGCCGGCATAGAGCGCGGCCGGGTTCTGCTTCAACTGATCGGTTCCGCCATGGTGCAGGGCCCGCCGGGCACCTCGGAGGAGAGCATCGATGTCGATTCCCACCAGGGCTGCGGGCAGCAAACCCACCGGCGAGAGGACACTGAAACGGCCTCCCACCGCCGGAGGGACCTCCAGGGCGGTGATGCCCTCCCGTTCGGCGATCTGGCGCAACGGGCCCTTGGACGGATCGGTGGTGAACACCAGATGTCGGCGGGCCGCTTCCGGACCCACCGCGGCCTCGAGCCAGTCGCGTACCACCAGATACTGCGCCAGAGTCTCGGCGGTGCCACCCGACTTGCTGACCACGTTCACCAGGGCGCGGCGAGGATCGATCCGCCGGAGTGCCGCCCCGATGGTGGAGGGATCCACGTTCTCCAGGAGCGTCAGACGGGGGAAGTATTCGCGGCCCTCGTCATCGAGCTCGTTCCAGGCCGGCGGCCGGAGCGCGGTAACCAGGGCCTTGGTGCCGAGGGCCGATCCGCCGATCCCCAGTACCAGCACGTGATCGAAGGCCTGTCCCACGCCTTCGGCGAACCGCCTGATGCCTTGCACGGTCGTGCTCTGATCACCCAGGTCGTAGAAGCCGTATTCGCCCATCCGGCGACGGCTTTGCACCTCATCCTGCACCGCCGGAAAGCGGCTACCCAATTCCTCCAGCAGGGCGCGGGGCAGGCCATGACGGCCGTCGAGCCGGTCCTGGAACATCCTGCCGTAGGCGAGCTTCATCCGTCGATCTCCACCGTCAGGCCGTCGAATCCCGGCTCGATCCCGGCCGGCAGACGCGCGGCCAGGTCGGCGTGGGAGGTCTCGTGCGAAAGATGGGTGAGGTAGGTTCGCTCGGCACCGATGGTCTCCGCGGCTTCGATCGCCTCCGGAATGCTCTGATGGGTGGGGTGAGGCCGCCACCAGAGCGCACTCAGCACCAGCACCTGAACGCCGCGCAGCCGCCGCCGGGCCTCGTCCGAAACCCGCTTCACGTCGGTGACATAAGCGAGCCCCCCGATCCGGTATCCGAAGACGTCGGAATAGCCGTGGTCGAACGCCAGGGGCTGCACATTGATGCCCGCGACCGTCGTGGCCACACCCGCCGTCAGCGGATGGAGTGTGAGCCGGGGCCGGGAAGTTCCTTCCGGAATCGGAACGTTCTCGTCGAAGATGTACCGGAAACTGGACTGCAGGAAGTCGAGCGTCTGACGGGGACCGTAGAGCGGCAGCGCGGCTCGTCGCCGCAGCGAGAACATGCGAAGATCGTCGATGCCGGTCACGTGATCCGCGTGCTCGTGGGTGTAGAGCACCGCATCCACTTCTCTGACTCCTTGCCGCACCAGCTGGAGGCGCAGCTCCGGCGGGGTGTCGATGAGCAGCGCGCCGGTCCTGGTTTGGAGCAGCGCCGAGGTACGGGTCCGCCGGTCTCGAGGGTCGGCCGACCGGCAGACGGAGCACTCGCACCCGATCTGGGGGATGCCGAATGAGGTGCCGGTGCCCAGGAGGGTCAATCTCATTGCGTTCCAGGTTCCACAGGTTCCGGGTTCCGGGTGCGGTGCAACGTGCGGTGCCAGGTGCCAGGTCCTGCGTGCGCCAGCCGTGCACCGGGGAACTTGGGCACAGCACTCAGCACAGCACGTGGAACGTGGAACCCGGAACCCGGAACGTTCAGTCTAGATGGTCTCAACTTTAAGGAGGTTGGTCGTTCCCGGCTGATCGAAGGGCACGCCGGCTGTCACGACCACGCGATCGCCCGGCTGGGCCAGTCCCGATTGCAGCACCCGCTCCCGGGCCACCGGCCACATCCGATCGTAGTTGGGCAAGTGATCAACCAGCGCCGGGGCCACCCCCCATACCAGCGCCAGGGCCCGGAAGGTGTCCGGTTCGGGTGTCACGGCGAGAATGGGGACTTCGGGGCGGTAGGCTGCCACGGTGCGGGCGGTGAACCCGCTGGCCGTCAGGCAGACGATCAGCGGAGCCCCCAGCAACTCCGCGGCGGCGCAAACCCCCACGGCGATCGCGTCCTCGATGCGGGAACCGGTGTCCCCCTGGTGGTGATGTAGCCCTACAACGCTCCAGGAGG
>DASWKS010000310.1:0-7053 GCA_036396495.1 Gemmatimonadales bacterium | reverse complement strand
GATCTCGACCCGGTCGATCTCGACCACGATGTCGTGATAACGGGTGCTCCCGACGATGGTGCCGCCGCCCAGCTCACGCACCGCCCACGGCAACATGCGGCCCTCCATCTGACCGGCAAGGGCCGCGGCGACGTAGCTCTGGACCTGGTCCGGCTCCGGCACCGAAGTGACTCGGAGCTCCCAGAGACGGCCGTCGGCCGCGGCGGCCGCGAGGGGTTCCTGGTGCTCGGGCCGAAGCGGCTCCAGCCGGATACCTTGGCCCTCCAGGGAAACCGGCGCGATGGTGATCATCTCCTCTCTCCTCGATCGCTAGCGGGGGTTTCCTCGAGCGGCTCGGGTCGCGTTCCGGTGCTTACGGAACAGGGCCAGCAGGGCCGGGAGCGGGGTTGGCGTGGCTCCGGTGGCCCGATTTCGTCGGCCGATCTCGAAGGCCAGCTTCCACTGGGCAAACAGCGTCCGATAGGCCTGGAGCAGACTGTGCGAGGGATCGTAGATCGAGGTGGCTTCGCTGCTCACACCATTCAGCTCCAGGACCTTGAAGGGTCCACCGGCCATCAGCGATTCCGCGCTGGCGGTTCGCAGATCGTAACGTCCAAACCAGAATCCCCCGTTGCGGCGACTGAGCCGGTCGACGGCCGCTTCCAACGCGGGGGTGATGAGACCAGCCCCATCCAGAAACAGCGCGCCGCGGCTATGGGTCCCGAGCCGGGTCAGCGCCACTTTCTCCCCCAGGAACGGAACCCAGTCCAGCCGGTCGGCATGCTGCCGCAGGAAAAAGCGAGCGGAGCATACCGCCCGATCGTCCGACAGGATCAACTGTTCCAGGGTCCGGTGGCCATCCCCGACGACGTCGGGCAGGTGCTTTTCCGTGATTGCGAAGATCCGCCCGGCTGCTTCACCCGGCACGCGAAAATAGAACACCCCGAATTCCGGCCCGTCGAGCCGTTCCTGAACGATCACGTCGTACGAGGCGTCGAGCAGATAACCACGGGCCTCGCTCGGGTCTCGCGCGAAGTCGACTCCCAGGCCGCGCTCACCGACGTCGGGCTTGAGCACCAGCGGCCAGGTGAGCTTCTCGGCAGCCACAAACCGTTCCAGTTGTCGCAAGCGATCGTCCAGCGGGTCGGTCGCGGGCAGGAGGATGCTGCGCGCGATCTCCGGCCCCGGCCCCAGGTCCTCCAGGATGGCGTGTTTGGATTCGCCGACCAGGCCACCGCCCGGCATGGCCGGATTGGCGCAGGTGAACAACGTCGGCGAGCGATGCTTGAGGCAGAGCCACGCGATGTAGAGCACGACCGGCGGATAGAAGGCCCAGAGGGGCCAGAATTCCCAACGGGTGAGGCGACGCCAGGAGGACAGCAGCAGGCGCCGCCCGCGCCAGGTGGCCAGGTGAGTGGCGCTCTTGACGACGAGATA
Source organism: Gemmatimonadales bacterium (assembly GCA_036396495.1). Lineage (GTDB taxonomy): Bacteria > Gemmatimonadota > Gemmatimonadetes > Gemmatimonadales > GWC2-71-9 > SZUA-320. The sequence goes on along the minus strand of DASWKS010000310.1, from coordinate 5,637 downwards.
AAGCAGCACCAGTCCGGCCAGGAACGCGGCCCCGGCCAGCCGGCCATACCCCGAGAACCAGTCCAGCAGCTGGCCGCCGAACACCGCCGCTCCGCCCACCAGGGCCGGTACCCAGAGGGCCGACGCCACCACGAACGCCACCAGGAACGCGGCCAGCCGGGTGTGCAGCATCCCGGCGGCGACGTAGGTCGGCAGCCGAGTGCCCGGCATGAAACGGCTGGCGAGCACGATCCAGGTTCCGCGCTTGGCGAACCAGCGGCTGCTGCGGGTGACATCGGCCTCATTCACGAACCAGCGGAGCGGTGCCATCGTGATCGCCCGTCGACCGACCCAGCGACCCAGCAGATAGAGCAGCAGATCGCCGCCGACGATGCCCGCCATACAGGCGGCCACGGCGGGGAAGAAGCCAATGGTGCCGCGTCCCACCAGCAAACCGGCCGCCAGGCAGGCGAGGTCTTCACTCACCAGCGTGGCGGCGGTCAGGAGCAACAGCACGATGGCGACGGAGAAGCCCACCGGCCGCGGGGCCGTGGCCGGGTCGAAGGGACGGGTCGACCGGACCAGCCGGGTGGGATCGGCGGTGGCCCGGGTCGCCGCTCGTCCCGACTCGGCCCGCAGCACAAAATCCGAGATGAACCCGGCCATCTCATCGGCCCGCGCAAAGGCCATGAAATGATCGCCGGGGATGAGGTGAACCTCGCTTTGCGGTACGATCCGTCCGTGCTCGATCGCGATCGACGGCGGCACCAGGATGTCGCCCTCGCCCTGCAGGATGAGCATCGGACCGGCGTATTGCTCCAGCATGCCCCGGAGGGGTCGCTGGTCGGTGTCGTAGAAATTGCGGGCGTACTCCATGCCAAAGAACGCGTCGTCCAACCACCCGAAGTGAGGGGTACCCTCCAGAACCAGCGAAATGCCGACCAGCTGGATGCCGTGCAGGGCGTGGTTCAGCAGGTAATCGCCCAGCAGCTCGAACTCCTGCACTCCGATGGAGGAGAGCAGCGTGATCGACTCGACCCGCTCGGGATGCTGGTTCGCGAGATGAATCGCGACCCCGCCGCCCAGGCTGAAGCCGACCACGTGATAGCGCCGGATGCCGAGCGAGTCGAGCAGCTGCTCGACGTATCCCGCGTGGGCCAGGATCGAATAGTCGGGGATACGGCGCGAGGAGGCGCCGAAGCCGGGCAGATCGGGCCCGACCGCGCGGCGGGTGTGCGACAGAATTCCCGCGATCTCCCGAACCTCTCCGTTGTCACCCGGGCTGCCGTGCAACAGCACGATGGGAAGCCGATCAGACTCCGCGGTACCGGAGTCGATCGTCGCCATGCGGACGGTGCGGCCGGTCTGGACCGCGCCCCGGATTTCGGAGACCGCGACGATCCGCTCGTCCCGGCTCGGCGTCGGCTGGTAGGGCCGGATCCAGCGAACGGCATGCGACGCGACCAGCAGCGCCGCGTAGATGAGAAGGGCCCAGCGGAGGTACGGCTTAGGCGGCATCCAGAGCCGAGGTCACCCGTTCGGTGGTTTCGCCCGGCGGGCCGGGCACGTACCCCATCACAATCCGGACCGGGTTCACGTCGATCCGGGTGTAGCTCACGGTTTCGGCCTCGGGACGGTGCATGCACACCGAGAGCGGACCCCGCACCGGCTGGTGGCTCGCGTGGACGGCCTCGAACTGGTCGGGAGAAGGATCGGAATACCGGGCGAACTGATCGGCGCGGCGCAGCGCGGCCTCCTGGTCATACCCCGAGCTGGTGAGCACCAGCCCGGTGTCCGGCACCTGGTCGAGCACCGGAGCGCGACCATTCCAGGCGAAGACACTCAGGTCCAGGCCGGGCTCGAAGGCGGCCAGCGTGAAGGGCTGATAGACCGACAGATCGGCGCCTTCCAGCCGGTGCTTCACCGCGGCGATCGACGGTGCGTCCAGCAGATCCCGAACCAGCAGTCCCCGGCTGGTCCAGGGTCCTTCCGTGGCGATGGGTGATTCGTGCCAGCGGTTCAGAATGGCGAGGGCCAGGCCGCGGTCATTGGCGCCGATCCAGGTGCCCTGACTTTCAGCGTCGCGGGGAGCCAGCCAGTGCACTCCACCGCGCTCGTGATGCTCCGGTGCCAGCCCTGGCGCACGAGTGCGGCGCTCGTCCCGATTGAAGAAAACATGATACCCGTCGAGGCGACGGATCCAGGAAAGGGTGCACATTACCCCGCCGCCCGGCGATACGCGAGCGTGGACGGCGCCACTCCGAAGTTCGCGTCGCAGTCCACTCCCCGCTCGCCGAGCAGGAGCTTGATGATGGCGTAGTGGTGCACGGTGTGACTCACCAGGAACAGCAGCTCCCGGCCCAGCGAGGAACCCTGCGGCTCCTCGGGCTCGGTGTCGCCGGCCGACTGAAGGACCCGGAGCGGCAGACCCAGATGCGACCGCGACAGGAGCCGCAGCCGGTCCAGCAGCTCCTGGGTGGCACGGGTGGCGGCCCCCCGATCCCGCTCGACCTCCGGATCGCGGAGCCGCTGGTCGTAGTCCACCTCGCCGGCGGTCAGCCCGTCGAGGAGACAGCGATAGTGATCCAGGATGTGGCGGTACTGGGCACCCACCGTGCTCCGATCTGGAGCCGCATCCATGTAGGCGGAGTCGGGCAAGCGCCCGAGCAGCTCGATGCCCTGTCGCAACAGGTGCAGGTTCCCCTCGAGGGGTACGGGCCGACGCATGTCAGACTCCCTCGACTGCCGGGATAGGGGTGAAGGTCCGCTCCAGGGCGGCATGGAGCCCGGCCGCCAGGGCGGTGCGCTCGCGCTCCACGACCGGGTCCTGCGCAAAGGCAATGGTGGCACGGACCCGGGGCAGGGTCAACAGTTTGAGCAGGTGAGGGCCGAAAGTCATGTCGCCCCACCAACAGACCGAATCCACGGCCGGTCGGGCCGGGTCGCCGGTGGCATATCGCACCGCCGCGGCGTGGACCGGATAGCCCCGCTTCGCCGCCCACTGGAGCAGCGCCGACTTCAGGGGATACACCCGATCGCCGCGGTGGCTGGTTCCCTCGGGAAAGAGCACCACGCCGGCCCCACTCGCGACGGCCCGGTCGATTTCGTCCAGCACCCGGACCGCGTCGCGCTTGCGTTCCCGATTCACGAAGATGGTCCCGGTCACCCGCGCCAGGTGGCCCAACACCGGCCAGCCGGCGATCTCCTGCTTGGAGATGAAGGTGGGACCGAGCCGCGAGCCCAGCACCAGGATGTCGACATAGCTCAGGTGGTTGGACACCAGAAAAAACGGCTTGCGGGGCGGAATACCGACGACCTCGACCTGGATTCCCATTGCGGTCACCAGGCCTCGGGTCCACAGCTTGATCGCGAACTCGTTCCAGCGCCGGGACCACCGGCCGAACGGCAGGACCACCACGGCCACCGGCAGCCACAGCAGGTAGCTGGCCGTGGTCCACAGACCCACCAGCATCAATCGCAAGGTCTGCCGCAGCCGGTCAGCGAGTCCACTCATCCGAAAAAGGTCTTGAAGATCCTGGGATCGAGATCGCGCACGTCGAGCAGCACCAGAAAATCGATGGTGCGAAAACGCCGGTCGATCGCGGGAGGGCCGCAGACCTTTGCGCCCAGGGACAGGTAACTCTGGAACAGGGCCGGCACGTGGGGCGGGGGCAGCAGGCTTCCCGGCTCCACGGCGCACTCCAGCCCGGGCAACGGCGCGACGGTGAAACGGCGCTCCATGCACCCCCGCGTCTCGAGATGGCGCCAGGTCGCCAGTCCCAACCCGGGATCCTGGGTGGTGAGCGAACAACAACCGAACAGCCCGGTCTTCCGGTTCCAGGCCAGGTACGCGGCCAGGCCGCGCCAGAGGGAATGCAGTACTCGGCCGTTCCGATGCTCCCGGGCCACGCAGGCGCGACCGATCTCGATCGACCGCTGCATGACCGTGGCGGGCACCCGGCTCAGATCGAACTCGCCTGCGGTATAGAACCCTCCGTGCAGCGCGGCCATCTCGGGGGTCTGCATCCGGTAAGTGCCGACCACATCGCCGGTCTCGCGCAGGCAGATCATCAGGTGGTGGAAACGCCAATCGAGCTCGTCCTGGTCACGACCGGTGACGTAGGACTCGACCAGCCCTTCTTCCAGCTCGAGGTTGAACACTTCGAACCGAAGCCTCAGGATTGCGTCCAGATCGGCCGGGGAGCGGGCAAACCGCACGTCGTAGGCGCCGCCGCAGACGAGGTCGGGGGGAAGGCTGGCCGGGGAAACGGGATAGGCCGCGACCGGTGAGGCGGGAGCCGTGCGGGTCGATTCCGGAGCCGTGCTCGGTCCGATCATGGATGCACCCGTTGGATGGAAGTGGGGTCGGATTCCAGCACCATCAGCGTACCGAGCCTCCGTAACCGCCCGGTCACACGGACCGGGGTCGCCACATACGACAGCACCGAGTCCATCCGGTCACCGTCCGGGCCGACCAGCAGGGCAGCCACCGGCGTCCCACCCTCGTCATGGCCCGTCAGCATGGGAGGAAGTCCGCCCCGAAGGCAGCGGAGGGCGCACAGCCGGTGGGTCGGACCTTCGCCCGGGTTCATCGCGCCGATCCAGCATTTGCTGTCGACGATCTCACCGGTGATGACCACGACACCCAGATCCTCTCCGGCCAGCGGGGCCAAAGCGCCCTCAGCGGGGCCGGTGTGTTCGGTGAGCTCCAGCATCCCCGAGCTGCCCCGATGGAGCCGGGTGGCGTCGAAGCTGACCCACTGCCCGTCGAGCCCGGCCACCAACCGGTCGGCCCCGTGTTTGTCCTCCGCGGCCAGCAGCCAGGTCCGGATGGCGCCGCTGTCGGCGGTGAACACCATGGGATAGGGCCGCTCCCGCAGCAAGCCCGAGAACTGGCGGGTATTGCCGTATTCGAATACGGACGGATCGGGCCGCTTCTGGTTCCAGGCCAGGAGCACGGTGGTGAAAACCGCCAGACCCAGAATCAGCCCCACCCGGTACCGCACAAACCGGGCGATGCCGGGCGGTGCCTGGGGCGAATACCCGACGTAGAACTCCTGGTCGGCTTCGAGTCGCGGGTCGCGGTTCACGAGACCTCCTCGCCACCCAACCCGGCGCTCACGGGGTTCACATGGGTGCCTGGCGGGTTGGGAGTTTCCAGCACCAACACGCGTCCGTGGCGAATCTGGAGCCGGTAGGTGGCGATCCGATCATCGAAGGGCGGCGGCGATCTGCCGTCTTCGGGGCGATACTGGTACCCGTGCCAGGGACAGGTGATGCACCCGTCGATGATGCGACCTTCCGCCAGCGGTCCGTTCTGGTGCTTGCAGACCCCGGACACGCCCGACAACCTGCCCTGGTGCCGGTAGACGGCCACCCGGTCGCCGCCGACTATCGCGCCGATGGCTCGTCCTTCGGGGATGTCACTCACCGCGCCCACGTCGACCCAGCCGGCCGGGTCGGACGCGAGGAGCGCGTCGCGGCGCCATTCGCGCAACCCGGCCACCAGATGCAACCCGAACACCAGCACGGCGCCGCCCAGCAGCGCGGCTTCCCCCACCCGGCTCTGCTGGGCCTGCAGCTCGCCCAGGGTCACATGCAGCAGCAGCAGGCCGTAGGCGCCGTACACGCCCATGTGCAGCGCCTTCCAGACCGGAG
>DASWKS010000309.1:0-17485 GCA_036396495.1 Gemmatimonadales bacterium | reverse complement strand
GGCCGCGGCTCGGCGTCAGACCGACGTCGCGATCGCCAATCTGATCGGCTCCAACATTTTCAACCTGCTGGGGATTCTGGGCGTGGCCGGCCTGATCCTGCCGATCCCGGTATCCCCGGCCATTCTCCGGGGCGACGTCTGGTGGATGCTGGGCACCTCAGCTCTGATCTATCCGCTGATGCGGGGGGGGATGAAGCTCTCCCGCAAGGAAGGTGCGCTCCTGTTCGGGGCTTACTTGCTGTATGTCGGATTGCTGCTCCGCGGCTGACGCTGGGGCTTCCGACCGGGCGAAGGGCCGACTATCGTAAGCGCCTGTCGCCAACGGCGTGATGCCGGGAGAAAGTCCATGTCTGACGAGCCAGATTACCTCCGGCGCCTCCGGGAAAACCAGGAGCGTCGTGATCGCCCTGCCGCCGGCGTGACTCCGCGCGCGGACACCCGGTCACTGACCATTCAGGAACGAGAGGCCACCAAATGGGCCCGGGAGACCGCGGGCACCGATCTTCGGGCAGTCAAGAACCTGCCCGGGGCGCGCTACGCGGTCCTGCTCAAAGTCCAGAGTGCCACCGGGTCGACCATGATCTCGCTCGAAGGCCTGCCCACCCGGGAAGCCCTGCTGGAGCGGCTCAAGCCGGGTGCCGGTTTCGGCGAGGAGATCGTGGCATCCTACGAGGTTCGGGGTGGTCGGCCTGTCACGGCCTCGACCGACGCGGAAGGCCAGATCAAGCTCACCATGGGACCGGCTCGTCCGGGCGCGAATCCGGTCAGCCCCGAGAAGATGCTGCGACAAGCCACAGCCGAAGCGGCGGTCCGAGCCAAGACTCGGCCCCGCGATACCGAGCGCTCGGGACGGGGCAGGGGCGGCCGGTAGAGGCCGCCCTTTCTGTCTCTCCGCCTACCTGAAAGAGGCATCCAGCCGCATGTCGTCCCGCCCCGCCCTTGCCGGTGTCCTGTTACTGGCGGCGTGTGCCAAGACCGAGACCCGGGCTCCGGAGCAGGCGGCCCCACCCGCGCCAGCGGCTCCCCCGGTCGTGACCGTCACCGCCAACGACTTCGCCTTCGAGATGCCGGACACCATCGCCTCGGGCCCAACGGTGTTCCGGCTGATCAACAACGGCACCGAGCTGCATCATTTGCAGATCCTGCGGTTGCTCGAAGGGAAGACCATGGCGGACTTCGCCGCGCTTCCCCCCGGCCCGACTCCGGAATGGATCGTCGAGGTAGGCGGGCCCAACAGTTCCCGCCCCGGCGGCGGACAGAGCGAGACCGGGTTGAACCTGACGATGGGGACCTACCTGGCGGTGTGCTTCATCCCGTCTCCCGATGGAAAACCGCACATCGCCAAGGGGATGGTGAAGCCGTTCATGGTGCTGCCGGGTGCCGAGGCCTCGGCCGCTGCGCTGCCCACGCCCGATCTGACGATGAATCTGACCGACTACACGTTCGAGCTCTCCGGCCCGATCACCGCCGGAAAGCATATCATCCGAGTAATCAATCAGGCCGAGCAGCCTCATGAAGTGGTGTTCGCCCGGCTGGCCGAGGGGAAAACGGCCCAGGATCTGGCCCTCTGGTCGGAGAAAATGGAAGGTCCGCCACCGGGAGAGCCGATCGGCGGGACGGTAGGTCTGGCGCAATTCGTGGAGAACTACGTCATCGCCGATTTCACGCCGGGCGAATACGCCCTGCTCTGCTTCCTGCCCGACGCCAAGGATGGCAAGCCGCACATCTCTCATGGCATGGTGCAGCAAATCACGGTGAACTGACGGACGGACGGACTGACGGACAGACGGACTCACGAGCAGAACGGCTGGCGACGCGTGGATAGCGAGGATCGCATTCCAGATGGGGCGAGGCGGACGGTCCGTCCGTCCGTTTCGGAAGGGGCGGGGCGGACGGTCCGTCCGTCCGTCAGTCCGTCGGTCCGTCCGTCAATGAACCGCCGAGCCTTCCTGGCGCGATCCGCCTCGATTGCCGCCGCTGTGGCGCTCCCGGCTCCCCTGCGGGGCGATCCCTATCGGCCCTGGACTTCTCTGCGAGCCGCCGGCCCGGTTCGGATTCGGGGACGGGTGGTAGCCGGGGGTCGGGGGGTGGCCCGGGCCGGGGTGAGCGATGGGATCACCGTAGTGAGCAGCGGAGCGGACGGCTCCTTCGATCTGGTGTCCGAGGGGGCCCAGCCGTTTGTCATGTTATCGCCGCCCCCGGGGTTCGAGATTCCCACCCAGGCGACCGGGACCTTCGGCCTGTTCCAGCCGATCCGGGCCGACCGGAACAGCGAGATGGCGATCCGCTTCGAGCTGGCGCCGCTTCGAACCTCTGATGACCGGCATACCTTTCTGGTGCTGGCGGATACCCAGACCCAGGACCAGCCGGAGATGGCGCGGTTGCACGCGGAAACTGTGCCCGATGTCCGGGCGACCGTTGGGAAGCTGGGGGAGGTGCCTCTCTTCGGGGTGGCCGACGGCGACATCATGTACGACGATCTGGCGCTCTACGCCGAGTACGAGCGCGCGGTCGGGGCGATGGCCATTCCCTTTGCGCAGGTGGTCGGCAACCACGATCTGGATCTCACCTCGGACCGGGATGAAGCTTCCACCGCCACCTTCCAGCGTCACTTCGGTCCCACCTACTACTCCTTCAACCGGGGGCGGGTGCACTACGTCGTGCTGGATGACGTGTTCTTCTATGGGGGCGGCTATCTGGGTTACCTCTCCGATCGCCAGCTCACCTGGCTGGCTCGGGACCTGGCCCGGGTGGAACCGGGGGCTCCGGTGGTGGTCTTCCTCCACATTCCGCTCCACAGCCAGCTGTATGCCCGGCACAACCGGCCCCGTCCCGAGATCAGCAACACGGTCACCAACCGCGAGGCGCTGGTCCGTCTGCTGGAGCCGTACCCGGCTCGGGTGATCTCGGGCCACACCCACGAGATGGATCACCGCCGGGAAGGCCGGGTCATCGAGCACACGCTGGGCACGGTCTGCGGCGCCTGGTGGACCGGCGACATCTGCTACGATGGCACCCCGAACGGATACGCCGTCTTCGAGGTGAAGGGAGAGTCGTTTCAGTGGCGCTACAAGGCCACCGGCCAGCCCGACGATCACCAGATCCGGCTCTATCCTCGCGGGGCCGACCCACGCGCTCCTGACGAGATCGTCGCCAATGTGTGGAACTGGGATCAGGCCTGGACGGTGACCTATCGCGTGAACGGGGAGTCCAAAGGTCTGATGGCCCGCCGGCGGGGACTCGATCCCCGGTCGGCGTCAGAGCATCAGGGAGAAGACAAGCCGGCCAAGCGGACCTGGGTGGATCCGGTCGTGACCGAGCATCTCTTCTATGCGCCGGTGGAGCAAGGGACGAGCGTGGTGGTGGAGGCGCGGGATCCGTGGGGAGAGGTATACCGGGCTCAGGTCTGAGTCAGTGGGGAATGCCGAGTGCCCAATGCCGATGGCAACGGGGAAGCGGGCTGGATGCTTCCATCCCTCTGCAATGGCCACTGGGCACTCGGCATTCTCTATTGATTCACCCCTCCAACACCTTCAGTATCCCCTCTGTGAATCCAGAAGGTCCAATGCCCCTGGTAAACAGGGCCCCGGGCAAGGCCCGTTTGAGGTCCTCCGCATGGGTTCTATCCGGCCGGGCCACCACGATCGGGTGATGCGCCAGCTGCAGTATCTCGATGTCGTTGGGGGCGTCACCTAACGCGATGATGGTCACCGGGCCCGGCATGGCCTCGATCAGGACCTGGGCCGCGCGGGCCTTGCTGGTCGGTCCGGTGAGATGGTAGAACCGGCCGCCCCGGGTAATGGAAAGCCACCGGGCCCGGGCCAGTTGCGCGATCCGGGCTTTCTCACCTCCGGTCAGGGGCCGCTCCGGGATGAAGGGCTCGTCGTACTCCCGGGCCAGGGCGTGATCGAGGGCGACGCCACCCAGTCCCGCGTGCTCCGCCACTTCGTCGCGCGAGAGGTCGCCGAACCCCCGCAGCCTGACCCCCAGCTCGGCGCTGATTTCGCGCAGCGCCACGCGCAGTTGCGCCAGGGGCACCCCGGTCTCGACCCGGTGCAGGCCGCCGCCCACCGCAGTGGCGCGCTGTGGCATCGGGGTCCACTTGGAGGGCAGCCAGAGCGCACCCCCGTTCTCGCTGATGAAGGGATCGGTGTTGCCCAGCCGCTGGCGCCACGACTCCAGTTCCGGCCGGGTCTTGCTGCTGGTGAAGATGAGCGGGATGTGCCGCTGGGTGAGGGCCCGCAAACCGGGCCGGGCCGGGTCCCAGGAGAAGTCTACCGCGTCGACCAGGGTCCCATCGAGATCAGTGAAGACCAGGACGTTGGCCATCAGTCGAGCTGCGAGTCCACCGCGTCGCGATACCGCTCCAGGAAATCCGGGATCGCCGAGGTAATGCGGTTCCAGTTGGGCAAGCCAACGTAGGCCATCGGGTCGGCCTCGAACTCGTCGCTGGCCCGCCGCAACGCGCGGACGAACATCTCGATCGCAGCGGTCTCCGCATGCCGATCGAACGCGAGCCCGTTCAGGGTGGCGTCGTCGTCGTAGACCTTCACGGTGTCCTGGGCAATCCGAAGGTACGCAATTCTGAGGGTGGTGTAGAAGCCCGCCCCGAAGATAACCCCTTCCATGGCGAGGGCCCGGAGCAGGGTCTTGGCGATGTCGCGCGCCATGCGGTTGAGCCCGGTCGAGGCATCGTCCAGCGACAAGGCCTGGTGCTTGTGATCGTAGTTCTCCGCCACGTCGACCTGGCAGACCCGCCGGACCGAGGTGTTGCGGTACACCTCGTACAGCATCCCGACCTCGAGCCCCCAGTCCCCCGGGATCCGGACCGACCGCGCCAGATCGGCATACATGGCGAACTCTCCCGCCAGAGGGTAGCGGAAGCTGTCCATGTAATCGAGCAACGGCACGTGACCGACCAGCTGGGTCAGGGCCCGGACCAGGGGCGTGACGAACAGCCGCACCACCCGGCCGTGCATCCGGTCGGTGACCCGGCTGTAATACCCCTTGGCGTATTCGTATCCGAGGGTGGGGTCGGCCAGGGGGTAGCAGAGCCGAGCCAGCAGGTTGCGGTCGTAGGTGAGGATATCGGCGTCGTGCAGCGCGATGATGCGGCTGGTTTCCCGGGCCAGCACGTAGCCCAGGGAGAGCCAGGTGGCTCGGCCCTTCCCGGCGGTGCCGATGTCGAGCCCGCTGTCGGACAGGAGCCGGATGCAGTCCTGCACCTCTGGTCCTTCGATCCAGAGGATCCGGCAGCGAGGTCCCAGCGACGCGAAGAACTCCCGCGCCTCGGCGAAGCCCCAGCGGTCGGCGCGGTCAAGGGCCACCACGATCTCGTTGAGGTAGGTGACCTTCGACAGCTGCTGCACGATGCGCGGCAGGGCCGGGCCATGGAGTTCGGTGACCAGGCAGGGCAGCACCAGCGCGATCGGAGCCGTCTCGGCGTGCTCGACCAGCCGGGTCTCCAGCCGCTCCAGCGGCTCCTGGCCCAGCCGGTGCAGCGTGCCGATGACGCCGTTTTGAAAGAAATCGCTCATCGCGCGCTCACAGGTGCGACAGGGTGTCGCGGTCCTCGTCCCGGACTTCGCGCAGCATGACCTCAAGTGATTCCCGGGCGAAGTCCCGTCCCGCCAGGCCATACGCCAGCGCCAGCGCGAAGATGCCGCCGCCCAGCAGGATGGCCAGCACCACCAGCGCCACGTCCCGCCCGAACCCCAGATTCTCCAGGGCCAAGGCCCCGAAGAACACCGCCATCAGCAGCTGGATGCCGCGGGCCAGCCAGCGGGCTCCCCGGACCCGGGCATTCACCGCCCAGAGCAGCACGCTGCGGGCGATGAAGGCGCTCACGGCGTAGCCCAGCACCAGGATCAGCAGGGCGGCGGCCAGCCGGGGCAGATAGTCCACCAGCGCGCCCATGACCGTGTCGGTCGCTTCGGAGCTCAGAATGGACAGCGCCGCGACCAGGGTGAAGACCACCACCACCCAGCGAACGATGTAGCCGGTGATGGCGGAGGGGGGCCGGGCCAGGCCGGCCCGTCGCAGCGCGTCGGCCACCCCCGGCCGGTGCATCAGCCGGTCGAACCCGACGGTCCGCAACAAGGTTCGGATCGCCAGATCCAGCATCCATGCCACGATCAGGCCCCCGGCGATGACCACGATCACCGCAAGCAGGACGGGGAACAGCGTCGCCGAGCGGTCCAGGAAGCGCCGGAGGGGCTCCCACACGGAATCCTGAGCTTGCAGCATCAGTTATCTCCTCTCGTGCCAACGGACGCGCAGATGAGGCTTGAGGGCCTCGAATCTGGCGCTCAGCGCGTCGAGCTCTACCTCAACCTCATGGGCGCCGAATGGTGCGGCCTGCACCACCCAGGAGGCAGTCCGGCCAAGATAGAGCGGGGTCAGACTCTTGAGCAGGTGCTCCGGGGGCAGATGCCGGTGATGGTACGCCGCCGCGAACTCGTAGACCAGGTGGACCCAGAGATCGGTCGGCATGTGGAACTCACCCGGCGTCTGCCCGATCAAGGCTGCGAGACCGGTCCGGGTGTCGGGGCCGAGAAAGCCGGCGTAGATCGAGTCGAACTCTCGCACCCCCAGCTCGAACGCCTCCACCATGCGCTTGAGGTTGACCGGCACCGGCTCGAGTCCCACCTCGTAGCGGAAGCCGAATTCCGGGACCGGCTCGGAGCCATCCATCGCCAGACAGTGGTCGGCATGGGCTTCGATCTGCGCCAGCAGGGCCGCGGTCACCTGCACCAGCATGCTGGTGAGATCGGCCCCGGGATCCTTGGCGTCGTGGATCTTGGCGCCCAGGTACGACTGGCAGATCCGGAAGTCACCCGACAGCGCCGTGGTCGTCATCCAGATATCGATGCCGAAGCGGGCGACGTCGCTCCCCCACACGTCGTACTTGAGAAAGTGGGAGGCCAGCCGTCCCGAGAAGCCGAAGTCGCCGCCGATGGGCTGCCGGACCCGTTTGCCGAACAGGGACCGGACCATGGGGTAGACGATCGCGTTGGTGATGGTGCCGTCGTACTTGTGCCGGCTGTAGAGCGGGCACACGTAGTCGAAATCCTCGTGCAGCGCCGGGGCCAGCAGGAGCTGGATCCACTCCGGCGTGATGCTCCGCAGGTCCGAGTCGACCACCGCGCAGGCCTTCGCCTGCAGCCGCTCCGCGATCTCGAAAATGGTGCGGAAGGCGCTGCCCTTGCCCGGTAGGCCCTGATAGGCGGTGATGACCTTGGCGAGCGGCCGGGTCGGCGCCGCCACCATGATCCCGGCCGCGTGGAATTCCTCGCGGGCGACGATCTCGGTGGTGCCGTCGCGGGAGCCGCCGTCGGAGTTGACCAGCAGCGTGCTGAACTCGGGGAAATACTTGGCCAGCCCGGCGCTCACCGCCCGTACCACGTGCCCGATGGTCCGGGCGTTGTTGAAGGACGGAATGCCCACAATCAGGTCCACCCGGCCGATCTCCTCCAGGCGGGTCAGGACCTCGGGGCGAAGCACGCTCTCCTGCTTCACTTCGGCCCCGGCGGCCCCTCGATGAGCACCGCCGCGGAGTCGATGGCGTGGGCGGCCGCGGTGAGGCTGGCCGCGATCCGCGCCGTCTCCCGCTCCGCCTCGGCCCAGTACCCCTGCTCCAGCGCCTCCCGGATGCCGGGCAGGGTCTTGACCCCATACCCGGTGTAGAAGCCCGGCGCATAGATCAGGTGACGGTACCAGGGCCGGCGGGGCAGGCCTTCCGGACTGCCTAACGTCCGTTCCAGGCCGAGCAGGACGCGGTTGAGGTCGTTGGGGCGGCCGGCCTTGGCGCCGGCCCGGCTGAAGGCCGCCTCGTAGCGCTCGGCGCTCTGCTGGAGCCGGGTGAGCCCGTTGTCGAGCGGCGCGAAGTTGATGGCCGGCGCGACATCGGCCCGCGGGGGAGGCCGCATCGGCTCGCGCGGATCACTGGCCCCCTGGAACACCCCCTCGTCCAGCTGGCGATTGCGCTCGACCGCCTGGTCCCGGCGGGTGCTCAGCAGGCTCTTCACCTCGTCGCGGTAGCCGGCGACGGTCTCGCTCAGTCCGCCGAAGTGGAAGGGCAGAACCTCGGCGTTCCCCAGCCGGAGGACGGCGCTGCCGGTGGTCTGAGCCAGGGCCCGGCCATAGACGAAGCTGGTATCGTTGAAGCGGGTGTAATGCCGGAAATTGTCGTAGATCGAGTGATAGATGCCGTTGTCGCCTTCTCCCCCGAAGCCCAGATGGAGGGAGGCGATGCCCAGGTGCTGGAGGAACGGGGAATAGTCGGAACCCGACCCCAGGGCCGGAATCCGGAGGTCTCCGCCGCCCCGAAGCTCGGCCCGGTAGGCGGCAGCCCCATCGGCCAGCTGCGCCAGCTGACTCCGCTTCCACACCGTGAGCCTGGTCTCGGGGTCGGTGATCTCCCGGGCCACCTCGTTGATGAACCGCTGCAGGGTGTGGGACCCCGCCGCGTAGAGGAAACCCCGCCCGTTCGAATCGGTGTTGAGATAGGCGACCGCCTTGGCGCGGAGCTCGTCGGCGTGCGCCTCGGCCCATTCGGTGCTGCCCAGCAATCCCTGTTCCTCGCCGTCCCACGCGGCGTAGATGATGGTGCGCCGGGGACGCCAGCCGCTCCGCATCAGCTCGGACATGGCCCGCAGCTCTTCCATCAGCGGGACCAGGCCCGAGATCGGGTCCTCGGCCCCGTTCACCCAGCCATCGCGATGGTTGCCCCGGATCACCCATTCGTCGGGCGTAATGGCCCCGGGGATCCGCACGATGACGTTGTAGAGCTTGACCCGGTCCCAGTTGAACCGGAGGGCGAGCCGAACCCGCGCGGGGCCGGGGCCGAGGTGGTAGGTGATCGGGAGACCTCCCCGCCACTCGGCCGGTACGGTCCGGCCGCCCAGCGCCGCCAGCAGCGGCTGGGCGTCGGCATACGAGATCGGGAGGACCGGGATCTTGGTCAGGGTCTGCGCGTCTTCCAGGGGGAGACGCCGGGCCTGGGCCGTGGCCCCGACGCCGGGCGTGAGGGGATCGCCCGGATGGAGCGGCATGTCCATCACGCTGCCCCGCTGTACCCCATCCTTGGGACGGAACGGACCGGCGGGATAGGTTTCGCCCGGCCCGTATCCGTCGTCGGCCGGATCGGAGTAGATGATGCATCCGATCGCCCCGTGCTCGGCGGCCACTTTGGGCTTGATCCCGCGCCAGGACCCGCCGTACTTGGCGATGACGATGGCGCCTTTGACCGAAACCCCCAGCCGCTCCAGCCGTTCGTAATCCGCGGGTACGCCGTAGTTCACGAAGACCAGTGGGCCGGTCACGTCACCATCGATGGAATAGGCGTTGTAGGTCGGGAGCTGTTCCTTCTGCTGGGCCGAGGCGGTGTCGCCCGGCACCGGCGGCTCAGTCAGGCGGGCCAGGAAACGAGTCGGTGCCAGCAGCTCCAGCCGGCGTTCCCGCGGCGTAGGGAAGAGGACCTCGAACTCTTCGATCGCGGCGTCGAACCCCCAGGCCTTGAACCGTTGCACCAGCCATTCGGCGTTGTCCTTGCCGTAGGGCGATCCCAGGTGCTGAGGCCGGGCCGTGAGCCGGCGCATGTAGCTGCGCAGGCTGTCCGGGCTCGGGAGGTCTCGGAAGCGACGCTCGAGATCCCGTTGAGCGCGGCTGCTCTCGGCGGTGAAGCCGCGGATCGGAGTTTGTTCCTGAAAGGGAACGACTGTGAGCGCGAATCCCAGGCTGAGCGTGGTCCGGACGTGACGTTTGAGCATGCGGGTGACCGGGGTTGAGTTTGACCAGGGACTGCATCCACGGATTACATGGATTCAGCGGATGACACGGATCCATACCCGAGGATCCTTTGCCGTCGGAATGAGATGTACGCAGCTCACCGGATTGATCCGTGGAATCCCTCGAATCCGGGTAATCTGTGGATCGACTGTATGGTCCCGTGGTTAATGTGGCCCCATCATGATGAGATTGGAACCCGATGAGCGCCTTGCCGCCGGTCGAACGTTTCGAGTCCAATACCGGAGTCCGGATCTATCGGATCAGCTGTCAGGCCTTTCCCCGGCTCATCACGCACGTCTATCTGCTGGTCGGGGCGGGGCCGGTGACGCTGGTCGATACCGGAAGCGGCTGGGGCGACGCGACCCAAGAGCTGTTCGCCGGGTTGAACGCGATCCGGAGTGACCTGGGCGAGCCGGTCGGCCCGGCCGACATCGAGCGCATCATCATCTCGCACGGACACCACGATCACTTCGGCGGTCTGGTACAGTTCCGCGGAACCCTCACCGCCCGCATCGGTATCCACCCGCTGGATCGCTGGGTCCTGACCGCCTACGAGGAACGGCTACTGGTGGCGACCCATGCCATTCGGCTCTTCCTGCGACGGGCCGGCTGCTCTCCAGGCAAGGAGCAGTCGCTGCTGGACATGTACCTGTCGACCAAGCGGCTGGTCCGGAGTCAGCGGGTGGATTTCCTGCTGGACGAGAAACAGCCCGTGGACGGCCTGGAGTTCATCCACGTCCCGGGGCATTGCCCCGGCCAGGTGTGCATCCGGGTAGGCGATGTGCTGCTGACCGCGGACCACGTCCTGCCCCGTACCACGCCGCACCAATCGCCCGAGAGCATTACAGCCTCGACCGGACTCCGGCACTACCTGGAATCGCTCGAGAAGGTGGAACGGCTGCCGGGGATCCGGCTTTGTCTGGGGGGCCATGAGCATCCGTTCACCGACCTGGCGGGACGGGTGGCCGAGATCCGCGCCGATCACGTGGCGAAGCTGGAGCGGATCAAGGATCACTTCGACCAGACCGGCGCCCTGACCATGGATCAGCTGACCGACCGGATGTACCCCGGGGTCGAAGGCTGGAATGTCCTGCTCGCGATCGAGGAGGTGGGGGCCCACGTGGAGTATCTCTACGAGCGGGGCGAGCTGGCGGTCGTCAATCTGGAGGAGCTGGATGGCACGGAAACTGGTGGACTTCAATTCAGGCTGCGGATCTGAACCCATTGACGATTGACGATTGATGATTGACGATTGCTTCGCCCGGAGTCTCGCGGGCCAGGCAGAACCCAATCGTCAATCTTCAATCGACAATGCAGTCAGGCAACGCCTTTCCGAATGGCCTCGAGAACCTTCTCCGCGAACAGATCGATTTGATCGATGCTGGTATAGACGTTGGGGGTAATCCGCAGCCCGTGAAATTCCGGATGCACGATCGGGGTGGTCACGATCCGGTGCTTCTCGAACAGCCACGATTGCAGCTTGGGCGAGTCGATCCCCTCCACGAAGAACAGCCCGATGGCGCCGGAGTGAGGCGAATCGAGCGGGGTCAGAACCCGGACCCGGTCACTCTCCTGTAACAGCCGCTTGGCCCAGCGGTCTCGCAGATACCGGAGCCGGGCGATTTTCCGGTCCGCGCCGATGGCCCGGTGAAACGCCAGCGCGACCGAGATCGCGTTGTGGTTGGCGGCGGGGTGGGTCCCGATTTCCTCGAATTTCCGTATATTCTCATCCATCTCCGTTGGGGCGGCCATCAGCGGCCACAACCCCCGGATCCTGTCGCGCTTCACATAAAGAAACCCGGTGCCGACCGGCGCAAGGAGCCACTTGTGCAGGCTGGTACCATAGTAGTCGCACCCCAGGTCCCCCGAGCGGAATGGGAAATGGGCGTAGGCGTGGGCCCCGTCGACCAGGACCTCGATGCCCCGCGGCCGGGCCAGCTCCACGATCTCGCGGACCGGCATGATCTGGCCCGTGAGATTGGTGATATGGGTCACCTCGATGACCCGGGTGCGGGGGGTGATGGCGGCCCGGAACTGGTCGACCAGGTATTCAGTGGAGGGTGGCGGAACCTTGAAGCTGATCTCCTTCAGAACGATGCCGTGACGGCGGGCTCGCTGACGCCAGCTCGTGAGCATCCGGGGGTAGTTCTGGTTGGTGACCAGGACCTCGTCCCCCGGCTTGAGGTCCAGCCCGAAGATCATGATCTCGAGCGATTCGGACGCGTTCCGGGTAATGGCCATCTCCTCCGGGTCGCAGCCAAAATCCCGGGCCAGGTCCCGCCGGACGCTTTCGATCCGGGGCTCGAGCACCGCCCACATGTGCTGGACCGGCAGCTCGTTGCTGAACCGGAGGTCGCGGATCATCGCGTCCAGCACATGGGTGGGGGTTGGGCTCACCCCGCCGTTGTTGAGATTGACCAGGGTGTGGTCGGTGTCGAAGGCCCGCTGGATCTGGCTCCAGTACGCCTCGTCCTCGGCGGTCTCCTCGGGACTCCGGCCCGCCGCCATCCCGCCCGCTCGAAGCACGCGGGCCATCGCGCCCTCCTGGAAAACCGGCAGCAGGGCGCCCGCGCCGGCCAGCGTGGCGACGAACGAGCGACGGCTCGACATGCGGTCCTCCAAAGAGTGATGGCTCAATTGTCGAGGTCCCACCGGTCCAACGCAAGGATGGCGGGGCGGCATCAGCTGTGCAACGCAGCAGTGAGAAACCGGCTTTGGCGTGGTGGCCCGGCCAGCGGCAACTCCCTAACAGATTGTCATAGCAACCTTTAGGTGACACGACTTCGGCAGCGACTGTTCCGCGCCCAACCGGGACAGTGCGGCGTTCTCCTGTGCCTTCTCGCTCTCGGTTGTGGGGGCGATGGCGGTGTTGCCCCCCAGCTCAAGGGGTCGCTGGTGGTGGCGATCGACGGTCTCAATCTTGAGACTCCGGCCGCGGTGCAGGTGTCGGGCCCGGGCGGATACACTCGCAGCTTGAGCCACTCCGCCACCCTCACCGGTCTCGAGACCGGCAACTACATCATCACCGCCGCGCCGGTTTCTCGCGACGGAACCAGGTTTCTGCCGACCCCCGACGGACAAACTGGCGTCGTCTCGGCCGGCGGGACGGCCACCGCCGGTGTCAGCTATTCGGCGGCTTCCGCGGCGACGGCGGGGGGATTCAACCTCCGCATCGACGGCCTCTATCTGACCCAGGCCGTCCAACGCTACGACGGATCCGTCCCGCTGGTCGCGGGGCGGAGCGCCTACCTGCGAGTCTTTGGCGTCGCCAGCAACCGGGCTGGGGTCCGGCCCACGGTGCGGGTTCGGCTCTATGTCGGCTCGGTTCCCACGCTGTCGTTCACCCTGCGATCCAAGGAAGGTCCTGCCCCGACCGAAGTGAACCAGGGCAGCCTGACCTCATCATGGAACGTGATGGTGCCGGGGATCCACGTAGTCCCGGGTCTGCGGGTCCTCGCGGAGATCGACCCGGATCGGACCATCGAAGAATCAAGCGAGAGCGACAACACCTTCCCGGCGGACGGCCAGCCGCGAGCGGTCGAGGTTCACCAGCTGCCGCTCTTCAAGGTTCGTCTGGTGCCGGTGTTGCAGCAGGTGAACGGGCTCCAGGGCAATGTGACGCCGGCCCTGGCTGACCGGTTCCTCTCCGACGCCAGAATCCTGCTGCCGATCGCGGAATTGAACGTCGACGTGCGCGCGCCTTATAGCACCTCGGCGCCGGCATTGCAGAGCGATAATGCGAACGACGCCTGGGGCACGGTGCTGAGTGAGCTGCGAGCCCTGAAAGCGGCCGATCGCGACGCCCGGTATTACTACGGGGTCGCAAAGACCTCCTATTCCAGCGGGGTCGGAGGCATCGGCTATGTCGGCGGAAACGCACGAACGGGGCTGGGATGGGACCGGCTCCCCAGCGGCTCGTACGTGATGGCCCACGAGGTGGCTCACAACATGGGCCGGAGCCATGCCCCCTGCGGCGTGAGCGGCGCGGACCCGGCCTACCCCCACGCCGGCGGCAAGATCGGCGCGTGGGGATTCGATCCGGTCTGGATCACACTGAAGGATCCCGGGCGGTGGGTCGATCTGACCGGCTATTGTAATCCCTACTGGGTGAGCGCCTACAGCTGGGAAGGCATGATGAGCTATCGCCAGGGCGGTCCCTCCAGTTCGCCGAGGGAGGCCGAGGGTCGAGTCGGCGGAGCGGGGCTTCTGGTGTGGGGCCGCATCACGGCCAAGGGTCCGGTTCTGGAGCCGGCCTTCAGTGTCGACGAGGGAGCCGGGATGCCGGCGCCGGGCCCCCACCGGATCGAAGCCCTGGCGGAGGACGGCTCGCTGCTCTTCAGCGTGCCATTCGGCGCCGGCGACGTCGCGGACCTGCCGACCGGGCCGGAGGAGGCGTTCGCCTTCGTGCTCCCTCGAGGGCAGTCGGTGGAGCGGATCGCCCAGCTGCGTCTGGTCGCCGGGGGACGAGTAGCGCTGCAGCGCTCTCGCGCGGGACCGGTACCGGCCCCCAGTCTCAGCCGGGACGATAGCGGAGTGCTGCAGTGGGATGCCGCCCGATACCCGATGGTACTGGTTCGTGATCGCATCACCGGCGAGGTGCTGTCGTTCGCCCGAGGCGGCAAACTGCGGCTCCCCCCCACCGGCCATGATCTGGAGCTCACCTTCTCGGATGGAGTCAGCAGCCGACGGATCAAGTACTAGCTTTAGAAGATGTCCAGTTCCGTTCTGATCAGCGGCTGTTCGAGCGGTATCGGGAAGGCCTGCGCCCTGCATTTCGACCGGGC
The DNA here is from genome assembly GCA_036396495.1 of Gemmatimonadales bacterium. Taxonomy (GTDB): domain Bacteria; phylum Gemmatimonadota; class Gemmatimonadetes; order Gemmatimonadales; family GWC2-71-9; genus SZUA-320. Next base: position 2,912 of record DASWKS010000309.1, on the reverse strand, counting down.
CGGCTGGCTGGTCTTTGCTGGGGTCAGGCGCGAGGAAGATGCTCGGCGCCTGGAGGTAGAGGGCTCGCCCCGGCTGCACCCTCTTCACTTGGACATCACCGACCCGGAGTCCATCGCCGCGGCGGCGGCGAAGCTCTCCGGCCAACTCGGCGCCGCCGGGCTTCAGGGCCTGGTCAACAACGCCGGCATCGCCCGGGGCGGTCCGCTCGAGTATGTCCCGCTTGACGAGTTCCGCCGCCAGTTCGATGTGAACGTCTTCGGTACCCTGGCGTTGACCCAGGCGTTTCTGCCTCTGCTTCATGCCGGCCACGGCCGGATCGTCAACATCGGTTCCATCGCCGGGCGGGTGACGACACCGCTGCTGGGCCCCTATTGCGCCTCCAAACATGCTCTCGAGGCGATGAGCGACGCGCTTCGGATGGAGCTTCTGCCGCTGGGCCTCTATCTCAGCCTGGTCGAACCCGGCGTGGTGGACACTCCCATCTGGGAAAAGGCCACTCGGGGAGGGCCATCCGTCATCGACCGGCTGCCGCCAGTGGGACAGGCCCGCTACGGCGGCATGGGAGCCGCTCTGGCGCAAATGCTCGCGCGCGCGCCCCGGCGGGCGGTGCCGGTCGAAGCGGTGGTTCGGGTGGTCGATCACGCACTCACGGCAGCGCGGCCCCGCCCTCGATATCTGGTGGGACGTGACGCCCGGGTGCGGCTGCTGCTGCAGTCATTGTTGCCCCGGCGATGGATGGACGGGCTGATTCTCCGCTTCTTCCGCCGGCTCGCTCCCCGTGCCGCATGACCTGCCGGGGTCACCTCCTCGGGGCTGCAGCGGTAGCCGTCCTGCTGGCGAGCTGTCGCCTGGGGGATCGACTCGGACCCGGTGACGTCGCCGAGCTCGACATCATTCCCGCCACCGCCTGGCTGGAACCCGGTGCGACCCTCACGCCCGAGCTGAGCGCGAGCGATCCGGACGGCGCTCCGGTCCCCAATCCCTTAGTTGAGTGGTCTTCATCTTCCTCGGCCGTCGCCCGGGTGGATCACGCCGGCCGCATCACGGCCGTAGCTCCCGGAACCGCGACCCTCGCGGCCACCAGCGGATCGGTTAGCGCCTCTCTCCGGGTGACGGTGGTGCCCGCCGCGCTGCCCCTGCGGTGGAGCATCGCGTCGGAAGGCGAAACCGACGCCAGCTTGCTGGGGCTGTGGAGCGATGCCTCGGGTGAAGCATTCGTGGTGGGCCAGGCGGGCACCGTGTTCCATACCAGTGGCGGCGGGTGGGAACGGATGACTGTGCCGACCGGGGCGGACCTGGTCGGCGTGTGGGGGAGCCGTCCCACCGATGTATATGCGGTAGGCGATTCCGGCGTGATCATCCACTACGATGGCGTCGGGTGGAGCCGGATGGCGAGCGCCAACACCCGGCTCCTGCTGGAGGTCTGGGGGCTGGACGCCGATCACGTCTACGCGGTCGGGGTCGGCACGGTGCTGCGGCGGGAAGGCTCGGTCTGGGTGCCGTTGCCGCTCAGCGGCATGCCCGAGCTGTGGGCCATCTGGGGCAGCGATCCCGGCAACCTCTTCGCCTCGGGGCAGAACGGCGCGTTGTTGCGATGGAACGGGGTCGGATGGCAGTCCATGGACAGTCCCACGCCCCTGGTGCTGTTCGGACTCTATGGGACCTCGACCTCCAACGTGTGGAGCATCGGGATCAGGGGAACCATTCTCCGCTTCGACGGGCTGACCTGGTCGACGGTTACGGGTCCCACCGGGGCCGATCTGTTCGGCATATGGGGCCGTTCGGGCAGCGAGATCTACGCGGTGGGGAATGACGGCGTCGTGGTGGCCTGGAACGGCGGCAGCTGGACCCTGGTGCCGCAGTCCATCTCCGCGGAAAACCTGCGGGCCGTGTCCATCGCGGGAAACGTTCTGTACGCCGCGGGATGGAATGGCACGGTCCTCCGGCGACAGGGCGGGAGCTGGAGCGCGGCAATGAGCTCGCCCGGCCTCTTCGCCGCTGCTCGAAGTGGGACGACCGCCTACGCCGTGGGGACATCGGGAACGGTACTACGGGAAAGCGGCGGGGCGTGGCAACGGGAGAATACCGGCACCCGCCAGGATCTCTACAGCGTGGTGCCGACCGGGACCGGCGAGCTGCTGGCCGTGGGCGATACCGGCACCATCCTCCGGCGGACCGGCGAGACCTGGTCGCACGAACCCAATCCCGTCCGCGGGCTCTTGCGATCGGCCTGGGCCGGGGATGGCGTCGAGCTCATCGTGGGCGAGTCTGGCACCATTCTTCACCGGTCGCCGGCCGGCCAATGGGTGGCGGACCCGTCGCCCACGGCGGAGTTCCTGCGTCACGTATGGGGTCTCGACCGGCAGCGCATCTGGGCCGTGGGCGACAGCGGCACCGTGCTGCGGTGGAACGGGCAGGGCTGGGCCTCGATGCCGACCCCGACCAGTGTGGTGTTGCGTGGCGTCTGGGGCTCCGCGCCGGATGATGTTCACGCGGTCGGGGCCGAGGGAGTGATCCTGCGATACGACGGGGTTCGCTGGTATCGTCAGGCCAGCCCGGTTGACGCCGACCTGCGGGCGGTGTGGGGTACAGGCCCGACCGATGTCTATGCGGTTGGTGAAGAGGGTGTGCTCCTCCGGTGGGACGGCGTGGCCTGGGTCCGGATCGACTCGCCGGTGGAGGACTATTTGCTGGGGTTATCCGGGGATGGGACGGACGCCTTGGCGGTAGGCATGCGGCGGGTGGTGTTACGCGGGCTCCGGTAATCGGCCCGATCCTCAAAGCTCCTACAGCAGTGAGAGAGAACCGATGCCGGTACCGACCATGGCGGAGACCGCGACCTCCCGTAACCCGCCCCCCAGCACCCGGGCGGTACCGGCCGACGCCAGGGCAAACCCGAGCACTCGGGTCA